>NZ_JBAIZF010000019.1:0-89231 GCF_036762875.1 [Clostridium] cellulosi
TTATCTGACATGGTACGTAACCTCCTTTGGTTGGTATTTTGTGTGCTAACTTAATTCTACCAAACGGTTACGTCCATGTCATTTTTATTGGACTTCTATGAATTTGCGAAAAATATTATACTTTATCGTGGAACCGGTGGCAAGCGTGCTGTCGCCGAAAGCTCCGACATTTACAAGCTCGATAACTTTTTTTGCTGCGTCGGCGAAGCCGTCGCCCATTTTGGAGTTGCCGTTGAGATAGTTGTTAACAGCTTCAGCGCCGTTTTCTCTCATCGCGAGGAACTCATAGATGAAGCAGGCATTCCATGCGTCTTTTGTGCCGTTTACAATCGGGAGAATCCCTTTTGCAGAAAGCTTCTTGCAAGCGTCTACCAACTCGTCATATGTTGTTGGTTCTTTTGCCCCGGCCTGCTCAAAGAGTTCCCTGTTGCAGAACAGGCACATGTACCATGAGAACATCGGCAGCGAATAAAGCTTGCCATTCATCTTAAATGCGTCGAGCGAGCCTTCCTTAACGCTGTTGAGCGTTTCCTCATCGACGTAATCGTCTATGGCAAGAATTTTTCCGGACTCAGCGAGGCTCTTTGTTCTTCCTGGGCTCCAGTCATAGAAAACGTCGCAGTCTGCCGAGTTGCCTGCGAATGCAGTCTGGAGTTTTGTCTTGTACGCTTCTGTGGCAAGTGAGTCGCTGACGATTTTTATGTTCGGATGTGACTTTTCGTATTGCTCAACCGCCTCGTTATAATGTTTTCTGAGGTTGTTTGAGTCGTCGGACCATTGGTGCCAAACTTTAAGAGTGATTTTTTCCTCTGATGAGGATGACGTACCGCCTGAGTTTTTGCTACTGCAGGCAGTAAGTCCAAAAACCATTGCGCCGGCTAATAATATGGACACAAGTTTTTTCGCCGAGATCATTCCAATATCTCTCCTTTTCCACCTAAATTTATTGCGGCAATTTTAATTTTTGGTTATATTATACCTTTTAATAATTTTTTGAAAATTCAATATTTTGAGGGAACTGTATAATATTTTTACTTTTCGGGCATTTGTTTTGTATATATAGTATATAAACCGGGAATCAGCTTAAGCAGTTTTAACTTAAGCGACTCCCGGTTAATATATTTTATAAATTCAAAATTTAAGCGGATATACATTCTTTTTTATATTTTTGAATAGACTTTCCCGTGTACTTTTTAAAACAAATACTGAAATAATGCGAATCGCTGATGCCGACTTTTTCAGCAATTTCATAAGCTTTAAGATTTGTGTTGTTAAGATATTCGAGGCTTCGCTCGATGCGGAGTCCGGTTATATAATCCGTTATATTTTTATTAGTTTCCTTTTTAAATAACCTGCAAAGATAGCTCGGATTGACATATAACTTTTCTGCGATAGTTTTAAGTGAAAGAGTGCTGTCGGATAAATAGTTATTGATAATCTCAATTGCTTTTTCGACCAGCTCGCTGTACTTTTGGACTTTATTAGCGGCATTTTGATTGTTATTTATGTATTTTCTTTTTTTCTCAATGTGCTTTTTAACTTTTAAACTAACATCCTTAAGCTCGTTTTTATCGATAGGTTTGAGAATATAGTCAAAAGCGCCCAATCCTATTGCCGTCTTCGCGTATAAAAACTCCCTGTGGTCTGTGATTATTATAATTTCGATGTCTTCAAACATTTCTTTAATTTTTTTTGACATTTGCAGTCCGTCCATAAAAGGCATGCAAACATCAGTGAAAATAACGTCGGGCTTATTTGACTCAATTTGTTTTATCATTTCCTCGCCAGAGTTTGCCTCGCCTATAATTTCAAATCCGATTTCGTCCCATGGCACACTGTACTTTATTAATGTCCTTTCAAGATACTCATCATCCACAAGGAAAGCTTTAATTTTATCCATTAGTTATCCTCCTCATTGATCACCGGAATTGTAATTGTCACACGCGTGCCTTTCCCTTCTGCGCTTTCGATTGAAACGGGATTTTCAATGCCGTAGAAAAGGGAAATTCTTGTAATGGAACTGTATATTCCGAATCCGCCTTTTTGCCTTGTGGTATTCCTGCTCATGATTTCTTCGATTTTTTCTTTTGACATTCCTACACCGTTGTCTTCAATGCTGAAAATCATTAAATCGTTGCTTTTTCGCCCTTTTATCGTTATAATTCCTCTGCCGCGCTTGTTGTGAACGCCGTGAGCAATCGAATTTTCAGCAAATGGCTGCAGCAAAAGTTTAAGGATTTTTTCATTCATAATGTTCTCATCAACAAAGTAATTTACGTCGAAAGAATCTTTATATCTTATATTTAAAATCTTTACGTAATTCTCAATGCATTTTAATTCTTCCCGAACTGTTATGACATCTTTGCCGCTGCTTAAACTTATCCGATAAAAGTTTTCAAGAGCCTGGGTGAGCGTATATGCGCCCTCACTGTCTTTTATCAACGCGAGCGCGCTAACCGCGTCGAGGGTATTGTACAAAAAGTGAGGATTAATTTGCGCCCTTATAATGCTCAATTCGTTCAGCCTTATCTGTTTTTGTTCTTCCTTCACTTTATCTATCAGGGTCGCGATCTGTTCGGTCATATTGTTGTAGACTTGTTTAAGCCTTACGATTTCGTCGTCTCTTACTTCCTCAACCGGTATCTTGTGTAAATTGCCGTTGTCGGAGCTTTCTATTAATTTTTTCATTTTCGTCAGTGGCTTAGTAATCAAATTGGTGACGTAATACCCGCCAATGAAAAGAAAGACAATATTTATAAGCAAGGTTACAAGAATGATTACGCCGGTGCTTTTAAACTGCTTTGAAAGCTCGCTCATCGGCATAATGCCGATGATGTGCCAATTTGAGCAGGAGGATTTTCTTGAGCTCAGCATGACATCCTGGCCGTCGAGCTTTTTAATCTCGTAACTTGAAGTGCCTTGTGAGCGGCTTATAAAGTCCGCGACGGCTTTCGGGATTATTTCCGACGTTTGAATTATTGGTTTTCCGCTGTCGTCGACGATAATAAACTGCGACTTAAACTCCGAGCAGACATTGTCAAAAATCCTGTTACCAAAAGATTTGCCTATATTAACGACAAGAACGCCGAGCGGCTTGTAATCCTCAGTGTTGTAGACCATCCGGACAAGCGAGACCGGTAAGTCGTCGCTGCTTTTTTTAATCGCCATATCGTCGTTCATCACCCAGACAGGATAGCCTTTGGCATTTTTGACGGTTTCATACCATGAGGCTTTTGCCACGTCGTCGGTCAGCACTTCCGGAGACTTGAGCCTGCTCATGTAGTAGACGTTGTTGTAGTTATCAAACAATAGAACCGAGGATATGTCATCGCTTGATAAAATCGTGTTTATAAGGCTTTTGTTTATTTCCTGCTGAATTGTCGGGTCAATGCCTTTCCTGTTCGACCGTTTCAGCGCACTCTGGACGTTTTCATCAACGAAAACATAGTTGGAAAACTGCGACACGTTTGATACCATGCACAAAAGGTTTTGGTCGATGGCCTCAAGAGTCTGCTGTGCGCTTGAACTTGACCGTTTTACCATTATCGCGGAGCTGATATAGATATACGCTACGGAAATGAGCACGATTGATATTAAGAGTATCGATATGTAGTAAACGCTGATTTTGGTTTTAAGGTTTGCCTTTAAATATTTGATATATAATCTTTTAGGAATATTAAGAATCTTCATTTCTCGTTACTCCCAAGATGCCGATGTTAAATTCTGCGGCAGGAGTTTCTCTCAATCAGCTTTACGGGCATAACATAGTTAGCGCAGTAGTCCGTGTCGGTTTCGATGGAGTTGATAAGTAAGTTGATGGCCTTGTCGGACATTGCATCAAGCGGCAATCTTATCGTCGTCAGTGACGGGGATATGTAGCTTGCCACTTCAATATCATCAAAGCCGACGATGGAAATATCGTCGGGAACGTTGACGCCCATCTCGTTCAATGCTTTTAAGCCGCCAATAGCCATCGCGTCATTGCCGTAAAAAATCGCAGTTGGGCTGCTTTGGGAAAGCAGCTTTTTTGTTGCGTTGTAGCCGCCTTCTCGCATGAAATCGCCTTTGACGATAAGATTTGGGTCGACGTCAATACCGCTTTCCTCAAGCGCCGCTTTGTAGCCGCTCAGTCTATCGATTGTCGAAAGCTGCCCGCTGTAGCCGGTGACGTGTGCTATTTTGGTGTGCCCAAGGTTTATCAGGTACTTTGTCGCTTCATAGGCACCGTTGAAATTGTCGGCGTTAACAATTATGCTGTTTTTAAATTTTTTCTCCGTACTGCCGTACTGCCTGTCTATTAGTACCGTTTTAAAGTTGCTTTCGGCAATCTCGGTAATTTCGTCGTCGTTTGTCTGACCAATAAAAATTCCGCCAGAAATAGTTTTGTTATAAAAAACATTCCGCACATTTTCATAGTCGTCCGCCTTGCCGACGGCATAGACAAGGACGTTGTATCCATTTTTGTTGGCGCCGTCTATTATGCCACCAATAAACGGGATAAAGTAGGTGCTCATCGAAACTTTGTGCCCGGCGGTGCAGCTTTTTTTGTCAATCAGGAAAAGTCCTATAGTTTTGCTTTTGACGCCTGCGAGCGCTCTTGCGGACGCGTGGGGGACATAGTTATATTTTTTTATTACCTCAAGGACGCGCGCTCTTGTCTCTTCGGGGACGTTTTTGTAGTTGTTGATTACCCTTGAGACAGTGCTCCTTGACACACCCGCCAGTTTCGCTATGTCGTTGCTGTTCATTAAAACACCCCGATGTGAACACGTGTTTATAAATTTCTATTTATAATAATATAACTCATCCCCAAAAAAATCAATATAACAGATAAAAATTATTTTCTTTTTTAGTCATTATTTTTACAATTTTAATTAATTGTATTGAAATTGTTTACTCCGGGACGTATATTAAACTCAGAAATTATAAACACGTTTTCATTAGTGCAAACAAACTGCAAAGAGGTGCTCTTTCGATGTCAAAGGTTGATGCCTGGCAATTTACAGGCAACGATGCAACGTTTTCACTCAAGAACCCAGACTTGAACAGCTATCTTTATTTTCCGCTCGCGAACGAGGCGGGCATGATGTCATGCATTACCCCGACGCTTTCGGGAGATATAAAAACCGGTCAAAACAGCTTTTTAATGACACCGGTGTCAGCCGAAGACCTTCATTTGTCGCGGTCATCGCGGAACTTTTGGATTTATAAAGAGGGCATGGGCGCCTACTCGGCAGCCGGAGTGAGCGCAAAGCAGATTGCTAACCGTGACAGCGGCGCCGAAAGCTCAACGCTTGAGGCAGGCTTATTATGGCATAAGATAACGCGCGAAAACGCCGAGTTTGGGATAAGGTCCGAGATTACGAGTTTTGTGCCGTGCGAAAGCGACACAGTTGAGCTTAGCAAAATTGTCATAACGAATATATCTCAGCAAGAGGCAGATATAACGCCGACATTCGCGGTGCCGGTTTACGGGCGCTCGGCTGACAATATACGAAGCCATCGACATGTTACATCATTGCTCCAGCGCACCGAGGCCGAGAAATACGGGGTAACTGTCAAGCCGACTATGCTATTTGACGAAAGGGGCCACAGTGTAAACCGCAACACATATTCGGTGCTCGGCGCGCAGGGTAACGGGCAGCCTCCTGCCGGTTTTTTCACCGACGTCGAGGATTTCATAGGCGAGGGCGGAACGCTTGATTGGCCAAAGGCGGTTGTAGAAAATCTCCCCCCAAAAGCCGTCGTCGGTTACAGGTCCGAGGGTTATGAGGCGATAGGGGCGCTGAGATTTAAGAAAGTCACTTTGGCTCCCGGGCAGAAAGCGGTCTTTATCGTTGCCCTTTGCGTTAACGGGAGAAACATAGCTGAAAAGTATTTGAGCGAAGAAAAGTTTGATAGGTATCTTCAGCAGACTAAGGCGTTTTGGCAAAAGAAGCTGAATATAAACTTTCACACCAGCGACCGGGAACTTGATTTGTGGCTTAAGTGGGTTTCCTGCGAGCCGGTTTTGAGAAGGATTTACGGCTGTTCCTTCTTGCCCCATCATGATTACGGAAGGGGAGGAAGGGGCTGGCGCGACCTGTGGCAGGACTGCATAGCCCTTTTGCTGATGGAGCCCGAAAAGGTAAGCGAGATGCTTTTCCAGAACTGCGCTGGCATACGCTTTGACGGCACGAATGCCACGATTATCGGTGCGGGGAAAGGAGAGTTTATCGCCGACCGCGACAACATCACCAGAGTCTGGATGGACCACGCTGCGTGGCCGCTTAATACGGTTGAGATTTACATCAACGAAAGCGGAGACCTTGATTTCCTTTTGAGGGAGCAGACCTATTTTAAAGACAGGCTGATTATGCGCGGCAAGGCCGCCGATACGGAGTGGGGCGAAGAGTACGGCACAAAACTTCAGTGCGAAAATAAAAGGCCGTACCTCGGCACGGTAATCGAACACCTGCTTATCGAGAACATGACCGCCTGCCTTAATGTTGGCCGCCACGGAATGCTGCGGCTTGAGAACGCAGACTGGAATGACGCTCTTGACATGGCGGCGCAAAACGGCGAAAGCGTCGCGTTCTCGTCGATGTACTGCGGGAATTTAAAGGCCCTTTCAGCTCTGCTGAGAAGACTTAAAGGTGATAAAAAAGTCACCCATATTGAGCTTGCGAAGGAAATGCAGATTTTGTTTGACGGCTTCAAAAAGGCGGAAACACCTGTTCAAAAACAGCAATTCCTTAAAGACTTCTGCAATACATGCCGCCACGACATCTCCGGAGTAAAGCGAAGATTCGCCGTTGACGAGATAATAGAAACGCTTGATGGCATGGCGCAGCGGCTTGCGGTGCTTATAGTAGAAAACGAGAAGGTTTCATCAACTGAAGGGTATACCTGGCTCAACGGCTATTACGACAACGATAGCGAGCGGGTTGAGGGCGAGAAAAACGGCGTCGTCCGAATGACGCTCACCGGGCAGGTTTTCCCGATAATGTTTTCGGTGTCAGATGACAAGCTTACCGCCGAAATGGTCCGCGCCGCGGACAGGTATTTATTTGACGGCTCGGCGGGCGGCTACCGCCTTAACACCAACTTTAATGAGCTTAAGATGAACCTCGGCCGGCAGTTCGGGTTTGCGTATGGGCACAAGGAAAACGGGGCGGTTTTCAGCCATATGACAATAATGTTTGCGAACGCGCTTTACAGGCGCGGATTCGCGCACGAGGGATATAAGGCGCTTGAGACGCTCTGGCATCATTGTATGGACTTTGAAAAAAGCCGTATCTATCCGGGTATTCCTGAGTACATAAACCAAAGAGGGCGCGGCATGTACCATTATCTCACAGGCGCAGCAAGCTGGCTGATGTTAACGCTCGTGACCGAAGCTTTCGGCATAAGGGGCGAGTGGGGCAATCTTGTTGTTTCACCAAAGCTTCTGGCCCAGCAGTTCGATAAAAACGGCAACTGTGCCTGTGAGCGGATTTTTGCGGGCAGAAAGTTTAAGGTAGTCTACCATAATCCCGCGCGCCTTGATTATGGCTCTTACGCAATTTCCAACGCGACGCTGGACGGAATGCAGAAAGAAATCAAGAATGGCAGGCTTGAGCTAACGCAAGAGGAGCTGCATGCGCTTTCCAGAGATAAGCTTCATATCGTAGAAATTTTACTAAAGGAGAAAAACAGCGATGATTGACGAGAAACTTTTGCAGATAAGCTCATATGACGGGGAAGGATACCTTCCGCTTATTCATTATGGCGGCTGGCGGGTTGCCGTGCTGCGGTACTGCGACGAGCTTTTGCCGCAAAATATTGGGAAGTTGCAGCGCCACGACAAGACTGATGAGATATTCGTGCTGCTCGGCGGCGAATGCACGCTTTTTGTGGCTGACGGCGGCGATTCAGTCGGGGAAATTCAAGCCTTGCGTCTTGAACCTTTAAAAATATACAACGTGAAAAAGGGAACCTGGCACTCGCATGCGCTGAGCCCTGACGCAACGGTGCTGATTGTCGAAAACGACGACACAGGCGGCGACAACTCGCCGGAGGTTTCCCTTACCGATGAGCAGCGCAAGAGGATTGTTGAACTGTCAAAAGCTTAAGAAGGGAGGACTTTGATATGCCTTTTTACAAATTGGAAGACAACGGCGACTTTGTTGTGGGCAACTACCGCAGCGCGAGCCCTTTCGCGAGCTTCCTGCCAGGTATCGCCGGCGTTTACGGCATACCGATGTGGGTATATTACGCAAACAGGGGCCAGTGTATCTGCTCCTTCGGCGTAGAGGATAAGAATCATGCGATAATGGAATTCTCACCGGCCGACAAGGCTTATCAGGAGGTCGCCTTTAGGGGCTTTCGCACGTTTATAAAATCGGGCGGCAAGGTGACGGAGCCCTTTTCCGGCAGCACCTGCTGTCCGGCTGACGAGACGATGGTAATAAGAAACGACAGCCTTACTATCAGAAACCACGATAACTGCACAGGCCTTGAAACCGAGGTCAGGTATTTTACAATCCCGAACGAAAACTTCGCCGCCCTGTGCCGCAAGGTAGTAATTAAGAATATTTCAGGGCAAAAGACGGTTCTTGAGGTGCTTGATGGGCTTGCGCAGCTCATTCCATTCGGCATTGGGCACGCTGAGTATAAGGAAATCAGCAATACGCTCAAGGCTTGGATGGACGTGTTTAACCTCAAAAACGGCGCTCCGTTTTTCCGGGTGCGGGCCTCTACCGCCGACACCGAAACCGTCGACGCGGTAACAGGCGGCTTTTTCTGCGTCAGCACCGTAAACGGCGTGCCTGTGACGCCGATTATTGACGCGCAGCTCATTTTCGGACAGAATACGTCGCTTAGCTCACCCGACGGATTTGTTATGTCTTCGCTTGATGAAATAAAAAATGCGCGGCAAATAACCTCGAACAAGGTTCCGTGCGCTTTTGCGCCCGCAAAGGCAGAGCTTTATAAAAACGAGGCACTTGAGATAAGGACAGTGATAGGATACCTTGACAGCGTGGAGCAGCTTAACGCGATAAAAGATAAACTTTGCAGCGCGCAGTATTTTGAAGACAAGGCAAGGGAAAACGATCGGATGTTGGCCGAGCTTTTGCGCCCGGTTGAGTGCAAAACCGCGAGTACCGAGTTTGATGCGTATATCCGCCAGTGCTACCTTGACAATATCCTCAGGGGTGGCAGGCCAGTCTTTTTCGAGAACGAGAACGGAACGGCCGTTTACTATGTCTTTTCGCGCAAGCATGGCGACCTTGAAAGGGATTATAACGATTTTCGCCTGCAGGCTACGCCCTATTCGCAGGGCAACGGCAACTTCCGCGACGTCTGCCAAAACAGGCGCTGCGACACGCTTATCTTCCCTAAAGTCGGCGATTATAACATAAGGCTTTTCGCAGAACTTTTGCAGGCGGACGGCTACAACCCGCTTGTAGTTAATGGCAACGTTTTCAGAATATCGCCGCAAAAGCTTGACGCCGTTTTGAAAAAGCATGACGTGAGTGAATTGCAGAAAAAAGATATTGCGGCGGTTGTCAAGGACGGCTTTATTCCGGGAAGCCTTATGAAGTACCTTGTAGGCACCGGCAAATCCCAGAATGAGATTCAAAAGCTTTTTTCGGATATACTTTTCTATTCAACCGAGGACACCGACGCGGAGTTTAAGGAAGGCTATTGGGTTGACCATTGGACGTATATCCTTGACCTTATAGAAAGCTATCTGGCAGTTTTCCCTGAAAGGTGCGAAGAGCTGCTGTTCGGGCGGTCTGATTATAGATACTATCAAAGTCCGGTGAAAGTCGCGCCGCGAAGAGAAAAATATGTAAAGGTCAGCGGGGCTTTGCGCCAAGTTCACGCGGTCAGGGAAGATAAGACAAGACAAGGCGGCTGGATGAAAACTAAGGACAATAAGTTGTTTACGACCAATCTTTACGTTAAGCTCTTTACTCTTGCACTTGTGAAGTTCGCGGCCCTTGACCGGGCAGGCATAGGAATAGAGATGGAAGCGGGAAAACCGGGTTGGAATGACTCGTTGAACGGGCTTCCGTCGCTTTTCGGCTCGTCATTTCCTGAAACAATAGAATTAAAGCGGCTTACCGCTTTTTTGCTTGATAACCTGAATGATAAAGAGATTTCCTTACCCGACGAGGTATACAACCTCCTTGCTCAAGTAAGTAACTCTCTAAAAGACTGCGGTGAGAGCGACCTTAAGTTTTGGGAAAGCATTTCGTCGGCGCGCGAAACCTACCGGGAAAGTATAGCATGCGGTTTTAGCGGCTTTTATAAAAAGTGCAGCGCTAAGTTTATACAGCAGTTTCTTTCGGAGGTTTTGAAAAAGCTTGACAGCGCAGTCGAGAAGGGTGTCGCAGCGGGCGATGGCATTGTCCCAACTTATTTTTGCTATAAGCCTGGCGCGGCAGGCCGCGAAGAGGTGAAACCTATAACGCTCCCGCATTTTCTTGAGGGCAGTGCGCGGTTATTGAAAATCGCCGATAAAAAGACTGCAGAAAATATCGCAAGAGCGGTTAAAAATTCGGACTTGTATGATAAAAAACTTCAAATGTTTAAAATCAGCGGCTCGCTTGAAAGCCTGCCGAATGAGGTCGGGCGAGCAAGGGCGTTTACGCCGGGATTTTTGGAGAACGAGTCTGTTTTTCTCCACATGGAGTATAAGTACCTGCTGGGCCTTTTGAAGGCAGGGCTGTACGGCGAGTATTTCAGCCTGATTCGAAAGGTGCTTGTGCCGTTTATGGCCCCTGAAGTGTACGGGCGCAGCATTTTGGAAAACAGTTCGTTTATTGTGAGCAGCGCAAACCCTGACCCTTCGCTGCACGGCCGGGGGTTTGTCGCGAGACTGAGCGGTTCAAATGCCGAAATGCTCAATATGTGGCTTGCAATGACTGCGGGCGAAAAGCCGTTTAGGTATGAGGATGGCACGTTGAAACTCAGGTTTGAACCTGCGCTGCCTGACTGGCTTTTCAAAGACGGCAGGCTGAGCTTTACATTTCTGGGGCAGACCACGGTTACATATCACAATCCGCGCAGCATCCCGCTTTATGGAGATAACGTCAGGGCATCAAGAATAGCCGTAACCTATAATGACGGCACGGTTTATCAACAGAATAGCGATATCCTTGAAGGGGAAATGGCCATTGATGTCCGCAACGGAAAGGTTAAGGCATTAGATGTTTACTTTGAATAAAGAGCCCAGCCGGTGTCAGTTGCAAGGCAAAGACTGATATCCCCAAGCTGTCCGTTCGCATGAAAACTAGATAGCAGCCGTCCGAACCTGTTGGGTATCGGCTACTGCCTGTGACAAGAAACAATACCCACGTTAAAACGGGGGTATTGTTACATGTGCTTAGTATATGACTTCATCGAAACAAACAACAAAGCCCCGCAAAGCGTTACGCTTTGCGGGACTTTTCTACGGTGGACACATCGGGACTCGAACCCAAGACCTCTTTCGTGTGAAGCAAGCGCTCGCCTGTTGAGCTATGCGTCCTTAAAGGTTTAATTTGAAACCATCGATATAACCGACAGTCCTTATGGCAAAAATGTAAAAAATATCTTAAAAAAATATGTGAAAACGAATTGACATTTATAAATTATAGTGTATAATTATCATAAAGCGTGCACGTGAACGCAAAAATTTTTTTATACATCCTGACGAAAAGAGCGGGTAAGATAGATGAAAAGGGCAAAACTTCTTTTGGATAAGGACTTAGTCATAGCTCCAGTAGATGACAGGCTTTTTAGCTCTTTTTTAGAGCATTTGGGGCGTGCGATTTATTCCGGTATCTATGAGCCCGGACATCCTGATGCGGATGAGGAAGGATTCAGAAAAGACGTACTCGATATGATTCGCGAACTGAACGTATCCTATATCCGTTATCCGGGCGGGAATTTCGTTTCGGGTTATGACTGGAAAGACGGAATCGGCCCAGTCGATGAAAGGCCGGTGCGGTTAGACCTTGCGTGGCATTCGATTGAAAGCAATAAGTTCGGAATTGACGAATTCGTCGATTGGAGCAAGAAGGCCGGTACAAAAATAATGGGCGCCGTCAATATGGGAACAGGTACCCCGAAGGAAGCTGCACAGTTTGTTGAGTACTGCAATTATCCCGGCGGTACAATGTGGTCGGACCTGCGTATAAAAAACGGGCACAAGCAGCCGCACAACATTAAGCTTTGGTGTATTGGGAACGAAATGGACGGTCCGTGGCAGATTTGTCACCTTGATGCACATGATTACGGAAAAAAAGCGTTAGCGACGGCCAACATCATGAAGATGGTCGACAGTGACATTGAATTGGTAGTCTGCGGAAGCTCGATGTCGTCTATGCCGACTTTCCCTGAATGGGACCGCATAGTTCTCGAACATACATATGATGCGGTTGATTATTTGTCGCTGCATATGTATTATGAGAATTTCGGCAATAATCAGGATTTCCTGGCATCGTTCGTAGATATGGATCGATTTATTCATACAGTTGCCGCTACTGCCGACTATGTAAAGGCTCTGAAAAGAAGCAAGAAGACAATGTATTTTTCCTTTGATGAATGGAACGTATGGTACCAGCACAATCAAAAACCCCATCCGTGGCAGGAAGCGCCCGATCTGCTTGAAGATAGGTATTCAATGCTTGACGCATTGGTTTTCGGAGGACTCGGCATAACGCTCCTGAACAACGCAGACCGTGTAAAAATTGCTTGCCTTGCCCAGCTTGTCAACGTGATTGCTCCGATTTATACGCAAAAGGGCGGAAAAGCAATAAAGCAAACAATTTACTATCCGTTCCGCGACCTGTCTCTTTATGGAAGAGGAACATCCCTTAGAAGTATTGCAAAAGTTCCGAAGATAGAAACAAAATACGGAGATACGCCGTTAATAGCTAATGCGGCGGTTTACAACGAAAACAGCGGCGAGATAACTGTATTTGCTGTCAACACCGACTTAGACGAGCCGATAGTGCTTGATATTGACCTAAGGGCATTTGGCAATGCGGTTATTTTTGAACATTCATGTATGGAAAATAAGGACATATACGCTGTTAATACGTTTGACAATCCGTTGGCAGTCGTTCCGTATAAACTGCCAGTTGATCAAAGGAAGGCTTCAAGGTTTGAAATAAAGCTCCCCAAAGCTTCATGGAACACCATAAGGTTTAAGGTAAATTAGTCGTTAAGGGCGTGTTTGAATCTTTCAGTTACGCTATTCTTCAAACAAGTCCTAATAAATAAAAACTTATAGGAGGATTTATGATGAAAAGGCTAAGAAAAGTTACAAGTGTTATTTTAGCCGGTCTGCTTGCTGCAGCAATGCTGACGTCATGTTCAGGAAACAAGACCTCAAGTACAAGTTCAACTTCAGGCGGGACGTCCAGTGATTCAGGAAAGAATCAGACCATTACTTTCTGGAACGTGTTCACAGGTTCGGACGGCGATATTCTAAGAGAGATTGTGTCAAAATACAACTCGGAGAACAAAGACGGCGTTAAAATTGAAATGACGATTATGCCGAACGACCAGTTCCAGCAGAAGCTCCCGGCTGCAATCGCCACTAATACAGCGCCGGACATGGTATTATTCGGAGTCGAATACATGGCGTCATATGTAAAGAGCGGCTCACTTGAAGACATCAGTGATTTTTGGGACACAATGGGTGTCGACAAATCAAATTTTTACGATAACGTCGTAAAGCAATGCCAAGTTGACGGAAAACAATATGGTATTCCAATGCAGTACAACGTCACATATCTGTATTGGAATAAGGACTTGTTTAAAGCGGCAGGCCTTGATCCGGAAAGCCCACCGAAAACCCTTGATGAGCTCGCAAGCTACGCCGTCAAGCTTACAATACCTTCGAAAAAGCAGTACGGGCTGCTTTTGCCGATAGGTGTAACGTATCCTCAATTCCTTTGGGCAAATGGCGGCGATGTCGATGATCCTTCGACAAATAAAAACCTTCTTAATTCCGATGCCAACCTAAAGACTCTTGAATGGATGCGGGACCTTGCAGTAAATAAGAAGGTTACACCTAAGGGAATTACAGGCTCAGAGGCTGACACAATGTTCCAGAACGGTCAAGCCGCAATGTACATGAGCGGTCCGTGGCAGATAAACGGCCTTCGCACACAGGGTATAAACTTTGGCGTAACATCTGTTCCAAAAGGTTCTGCGGGTGCGTATTCTCCAGCAGGAGGCTGCGCATTTGAGATACCGGCCGGAACAAGCGCGGAGAAAAAAGCCGCAGCGTATAAATTTATGAAATACTGGCTGTCAGACGAGATATTGAAAACCTGGTCAAAGAAGAACGGTTTCCCTGTATGGTCAAAATCACTTGAGCAGCAGGATGACATCAAAAATGACGCCGTTCTCAGCGCTATTACAGAGGCTACAAAGATTGGCAGAAGCTACAACCTCGGATATTCGCTGGCGAGCCAGATTGATAATGACGCAATTATTCCTATGTTTGACAGTATAATTAATGGTTCAGCGACTCCGCAACACGCTTTGAAACAGGCATCAGATAAACTTGACACTATCCTTTCAAGCGCGAGCTGACAAGATGAACAGACGCACAGGTCATTGCAGAATTGCGATGACCTGTGCAGCTCAGATTGGATGTGAGGTTATTTGGTTAAAAAGAAAAAAGCTAATATCGGCACACAGCGCTCAGCCTATTTATTTATTCTGCCGTCAGCGATAATACTTGCAGTATTTGTTTTTGTCCCGCTTATTTCAACATTTATAATAAGCCTTTTAAATATTGATGTATTTATGCGCAACGTATCGTTTGCGGGACTTGCTAATTTCAAAAAGCTGATAACGGATACAAGAGCCTTTAACGATACTTTTAATACAATTTACTTTACGGTTTTAGAAGTGCCTCTGCAAATAATAACTGCGTTGATAATATCAACATTTGTCGCAAATAACACAAGATTAAATCAGATTTTCAGAACAATTTTTTACCTTCCGTTTATATGTTCATTAACGGCGATAGGCATTGTCTTTTCTATGTTATTAGACCCGAATATGGGTTGGCTGCCATATCTGCTGAATATGGTGGGGCTTGGCGGTATAGCCTTTTTGAAAGATGCTTATTTGGCTATGCCTACCCTTATAGTTATATCTGTTTGGAAGAACTTCGGTTACACGATGACTCTTTTAACAGCGGCAATTATCGATGTTCCGGGTTATCTTTATGAAGCTGCGGAAATTGACGGAGCAGGATACTGGAAAAAGTTTATGAAGATAACAGTGCCGGGAATATGGCCGACAATTTGCTTTTGCATAGTGACAAACATAATAGCAAGCCTCCAGACATTCGATCTGCCATATATCATGACCAAAGGCGGTCCGGATTTCCATACCGAAACTATCGTGCAATACATCTATGACCGGGGATTCCGCACAGCGCCGTATAGTTTGGGATACGCGTCGGCGATTTCCGTGTATCTGTTTTTGATAATAGCCATAATTACGTTCATATTCCGGAAGTTTATCCTTAACAGGCGTGAGGAGGCAAATGCATGGTAAATTCAAGAAAGATAACAGCCTTCAAAATTATTAAAGTCGCTATTTGCCTTATCGTTGCCGTAACTGTTATAGTGCCGATACTCTGGTTGTTTGTTTCCTCCTTTAAAGACGACCGTGAGGTAATCGCTTATCCGCCTAAGTTTTTTCCGATAAATTGGACGCTTATGCAGTATCAGAATGTAAATGACAGTGTCCCAATTTTATCTTTTACAAAAAATTCGGTGATTTTTGCAGGGCTTGTCACGCTTATAAGCCTGTTGTTTGATTCGATGTCAGGCTACGCATTCGCAAGAATGAATTTCAAGGGTAAGGAATTGCTGTTTGGAATCATTCTTGTAACAATGATGGTTCCTTTTCAGGTGGTTATGACGCCGTTATATATAGAGATATTTAAGTTTAAACTGCTTAATACTTATGCAGGGCTGATTTTGCCGCGGGCTACCAGCGCGTTCGGCATATATATGATGCGCTCGTTTTTTGTCAGCCTTCCAAAATCACTGGAAGAGTCAGCTCGAATCGACGGGTGCAGGGAATTCAGAATTTACTGGTCGATAATGATGCCTTTGTGCAAGCCTGCGCTTCTGACGCTTGGAATATTCCATTTTATGAACAACTGGAATGACCTGTTATATCCTCTAATGCTGACTAGTTCAACGGATATGAGTACGCTCGCTTCCGGCCTTGCTACACTTGTCGGCAACAAAGTCATCAAATATGGTCCGACGCTTGCGGCGACCATGATTTCTATATTGCCGATACTTGTTCTCTATATTTTTGCCCAGAAGTATTTTACCGCTGGCATTTCAACTACAGGTGAGAAATAATACAAATATATTAGGTGAAACAATGAAAGAAACAAAACTGATTTGCAATAAAAAATTTCGTATAGGGAAAGTGGATCCGAGAATTTTTGGCTCATTCATTGAGCATATGGGGAGGGTTGTTTACTCCGGAATCTATGAACCTGAACATCCTCTGTCCGACAATATGGGATTTAGAACCGATGTTTTAAAGTTGGTAAGTGAAATGGGGGTAACGGCAGTACGCTATCCCGGAGGAAATTTTGTCTCAAATTATGATTGGCGGGACGCTGTAGGCCCGTTGGAAAGCCGCCCGACAAGGCTTAATCTGCCGTGGCACTCCACAGAAACCAACCGCTTTGGAATAAACGAGTTTATTGAATGGTCTAAAAAAGCTGATGTTCAGCCGATTTTTACCGTGAACCTCGGTACTAAAGGCATCGAGAACGCGCTTAGCTTTCTGGAGTACTGCAATCACCCAAAAAATTCATTCTACAGCGATTTGAGAAGAAAACACGGGATTGAAGAGCCTTACAACATCCGAACATGGTGCCTTGGTAATGAAATGGATGGAGATTGGCAGATAGGCCACAAAACTGCGGATGAGTACGGCCGCCTTGCGCAGGAAACTGCAAAAGCAATGAAAATGCTTGACCCGACGGTTGAGCTTGTTTTATGCGGCAGCTCAAAATCCTCAATGGAAACATTCCCGGATTGGGAACTTATAACATTGAATTATGCTTATAACTATGTTGATTACATAGCTGTCCATCAGTACTATGGGGGACAGGAAAAAGGAACGCCCGAGTTTCTTGCCCAATCCCTTGACATGGAGAGGTACTTAAAAACTGTAAGGGCAGCGTGTGACCTGATACAGGTAAAAAAGCATTCTCCAAAAGTAATAAATATAAGTGTCGATGAATGGGGAGTGTGGGAGCTGCCGTCCGAAGAAGTGGATTTGCAGCTTAAAGACACTAATTGGGACCAAGCCCCCGCAATCAGCGAACAGATTTATACAATGGAGGATTCGCTCCTTTTTGCAAGTATGATGTTGACATTTTTAAAAAATGCAGACCGTGTAAAAATTGCGTGTCAGTCTCTGCTGACAAATATCAGCGCGTGCATTATGACAGAGCGTAACGGAAATGCGTGGGTCCAGCCCATCTTTTATCCTTTTTCGCACATAGCAAAGTTCGGCAAGGGCGAAGTGCTAAACGTCATGCAAAGCGGACCTTCATATGAAACATCAGAATTTAAGCAGGTCCCATACGTTGACAGTGTTGCAGTATATCATGAAGATTCTGGCGAAGTCACGCTCTTTTTAGTCAACCGCTGCGAAAATGAAAAGCAGATAGTGTCCTGCGAGTTGGAAAATTTTAATGTAAGCGGCATTGTTGAGCATATTCAGATGTTTAGCGACGACAAAAAAGCGACAAACCTTCAGGATCATAACCGCATAAGGCCGGATAATAACGGAAAATCGGAAATAAAGAATGGTATGTTGACAGCGCAACTTGAACCGTTGTCATGGAATGTGATACGTATTCAAGCTGAGTAAAATAAGATAATTGGACGTGTTCTTAAGGCCTAAAATCAATAGGCTTTTTAACACGCCTTTCTTAATTTGAAAAAGGAGATAATAAAAAAGTTAAAGAACTAAAGGCTATAGAGAAAAAAGACATCCTATGCTGAGGGTAGGATGTCTTTTCCTTTGTACTTAAAGTGCAAAAAAACTGCCAATATGACCTGTGGTTTTCGCACTTTATATTGAATCCCCGTCGATAATTTTATGTGCAATTAAAACATGTGTGTCCGTAGGTTCGGAATTCATAAGTTTTATGAGCATGTCAACCGAGGTTCGGGCTACAGTGTCAATTTCGTTCGATAGAGTGGTTAATTTCGGGGTAACAAATTCAAGCATATCGATGTTATCAAATCCCATTATTCCAACGTCCTGTGGAACTTTTACGCCGCGCATTTTTAAATGCTTCAGTATCTGTAAAGCATAGATGTCACCTGAACACAGAATAGCGGTACGTTTGTTTGAGCTTTCTAGAATACGGTCGACCTCATTTATATAATCCCATGAATCAATAATGACGCCACCTACTTGCTTATTTTTATTTAGTTGTTCCTGAAAGCCGATAGCTCTGTGCTCGTGTGTATAGACGTTTTCATTTTTTTTATCAGAAAGTGGCGGACATACAAATATTATAAATTCATAGCCTTTAGATATAAGCAATGATGTTGCGTCTTTTGCACCCAACTCCTCGTCAATGCCAACGTATGGGATTTTTGGCGAGATGAAGTTACCAATTGAAACAACCGGTATAGGCAGGTCTAACAGAAATTTTTCGAACTCGGGGCCTTTATTGACAGGGCAAACCAGAATACCATCAACGCGTCTGCTTACGAGACTGTTGATTAACTGATATTCCTTTTCTTTGTTTTTTTCGTGCAGCGTTATATATAGAAAGTAATCATTTTTACGGGATTCTAACTCAATTGTGTTGACCAACTGTGAAAAATAGTAGTTACGTATATCAAAGACAAGAACGCCGATACACATTGTTTTTCCCTTAACAAGACTGCGTGCCAACAAATCTTTTCGATATCCCATCTGCTTTGCAACAGCAAGAATCTTTTCTTTTGTTTTAGGGCTAATCCGGTCTTTTCCATTAAGGGCTCTGTCAACTGTTGCGCGGGAAACACCGCAGATTTCGGCTATTTCTTTTGATGTAATTCCCATAACAAAGTCCTTCTTTTTTGGTGAGTATATATTGTCTTACGACGTTATCTGAGGGGTTATTGAATAATTATAATACAATTAATCTTTTTAGATTATACTACATATATTTCCATAATTCAATTAGATATCGTTTCTTTAACCAACCTATAAAGCAGACAGCCCCTGCCAAAACATAGGCTCTCGTATTGACATCATTTTATTATGCTTTCCAGCACCTGAACAAACTCATCCTGTGTGATTCCATTCTGTGCGGTCACGGTAAAACCGGCACCCTTGTATTCAAAATCAGCGCAATAATAATCTTTCACCTAAAGCGTTTTTCCGGCAGTATCCCCGCCTAAATAATCCCACACGCTGCCTTTGTCTTTATGCCAGATCGTGACCTCTGTTCCATTGATCTCTCTGATTTCTTACCCAGATTCAGCAGCTCGTTGACATCCGTAATTTGTACTTCACCCTTAAGCTGGTATGCTCTTGGAACCGACCAATATGGAATGGACGAGGGATTGATGTTAACGGTTACGCTTTTCGCGTGGTCCTCTGAGCCGCTTGTATAGACAAAACTCCAAGTGTTATAAAAATCAACGCGTTGGCGGAGCTTTTGGCCTGTGAAAGGGCAATCTTATATACCATGTCGGCATATTTGCTTAATACATCATCAATATCATCATCCGTACGCAACGATTTACGATTCATGGTTCCAATCCCTTCATTACAAATATCCAGTAGAAGGTCAAAATGCTGCAAGGGAAATAAAAATTTTAAGTTGATTTTTAATTGTCTCTTTCAGTATATTTCGATAAACGGAAAAAGCAAGCTCTACTGCTATGCCATTTTCATTCACGCGGATGGTCGGCGAATTGTGGAGCTTTTCCCTCTGATGTAAGTCCATCTTCCAAAGGTTAATCAGCTTGACGAGAAGGAACTTTTGACTGCCTACCGCATAGCTCAGAAAATGTATGAAAACAGGACATTACCGCAGCTAAAACAGCTGCTTAACCTTTAGCCCAACCGCATAGTGGTTTATCTTGAATATGTCGAAATTGAGATAAGTAACGTGCCGTTAAACAAATTGGAACCAGTCTGCGAATTTTAAAGTCTTAGCATAAATTCCTCCGCCAACATGGATAAAGGCCGCAAAAACAAAATGCCCGCCCAAATAATAGGGCGGACACTTTGTTTTTTGGTGGAGGCGAGGGGAGTTGAACCCCTGTCCGAAGATGCATTCACACAGCTTTCTCCGAGCGCATCCGGTTATTTAAGATTCCCTCGGTGAGACGTCAGCCGGCAGACTTCTCACCTCGGTAGCCTTTAAAGTCCTGACGCGCCTTAAGGCGACAGCGCGTTCATGTTCACCGCTAACTCACGCTCAGACACCGGGCCGCGGTACTCCCGGGCTGAACGGCTGCTTGATTAATTAAGCAGCAAGCGCCATTTCCCTGTTAAAGTTAACGGAAACGACGTTGTTAGATTTTTTCGCGTTTATATTTAATGCGGATTTTATAGCGGCTCCGCACCGCTGCTCGCTTACTATGCTTCAACATCCCCGTCGAAGCCAATACGCCCCCGTATATATACCCTGTAAAACAGGGGTGTTGCCATATGATCTGTTGCTGACCAAATTATCGATATCTTTCTTTCAGTGCACGGTCAGCTTCCCGCTTGGCGTCGCGGCGGGCTATATCTTCTCTCTTGTCGTATAATTTTTTACCTTTGCACAAGCCAAGTTCAAGTTTTACATGAGGCCCCTTGAAATATAGTTGCAGAGGAACAAGCGTCATGCCTTTTTGTTTTGTCAGTCCCATCAACCTCATGATTTCACGCTTGTGCATAAGCAGCTTGCGGCGTCTCATTGGGTCTTTGTTGAAAATATTGCCCTTTTCATAAGGACTTATGTGCATGCCATTGACAAAAAGTTCACCATTATCAATGTCGCACCAAGAATCCTTGAGATTGACGCGGCCCATACGGACTGATTTTACTTCGGTTCCGCAGAGTTCAATCCCGGTTTCATAGGATTCTTCAACAAAATAGTCATGTCTTGCTTTTTTGTTCTGAGCAATGACACGCGACTCAACTTTCGCCATATGTCCTCCAGCAAAGAAGTAATTTAACTGTGCGAGTTACCATTATAGCCGCTTGCGTACAAAAAATCAATACTATTGATTATACAAATCTGCCTTATTTTTTAAAGAAGATTCCCTTAATATTATATCATAATTATGAGTTAAAAGAAATTAATTTAATCAGCGGAAATAGGTAACCAAGCACTATTAGAAACTATCCGGCGAGTGCAATAAAACTACCGAATCCACTGATGAAGGCAAAACTTTTGCAGATACCATGGCATTTAAGCCTTATAAAGGCAGAGTCTATATGCCGCAATAAAGTATAAAATGTTATAACCCACAACGCATTGCTTCGCCGTTTTGCAGACTGGCCCAGTTTCGTTCATCAAGACATTATCAGTAAAAGCCTACCCCAATAGGGCAGGCTTACTTTTTGGGTGTACGGATGTCACAGTAGGCTTTTACTATACTTTGACACTTGACTGCACTTTAAGCGGGTTTGCCGGTACTTGAATGTGTAGTTTTGAAAGCGCTTTCTTTTTATTTTACCTCTCCGCCTTCGACAACCAGACTATCGGGGTCTACTGAATCTCCATAAACCGGAGCAAGGGTTTTCTGAAAATCTTCATGGAAGAATTTTTCTTTTCCCAATGCCTTTATTTCATCGTTTAACCAATTCAGCAGTTCAGTATTGCCCTTTTGAACTGCTGGGGCAATGGTATCAAGATCACCCAAGCTCTTAATGCCTACTGTAAACCCGGGGTTTTTAGCTGCCCATGCCAAGACTTCGGTGTTATCGGTTGAAAAGGCGTCTCCGCGTCTGTCTAGAAGGGCATTGAAGGTTTCAGTATATTGGTCAAATTTTAATAGTTTGACTTCAGGATGGTTTTTTGTAAAGTATGTCTCGGCCGTAGTGCCTTTTGCTACAATCAATGTCTTGCCTTTGAGCTGCTTGACATCGGTAATCAAGGCGTCATTCGGGCTGACTACTCCCAAGGCAACTTTCATATACGGAAGAGCAAAGTCAACCGACTGGGCGCGTTCTTTAGTCACCGTAAAGTTTGCGAGTATAATGTCTACTTTTCCGGTTTTCAAATATTCAACGCGGCTTGCGGGTTCAACTGAAACAAATTCTACTTTAACACCTAAGTCCTTTCCAATACGATTGGCAAAATAAACGTCGTAGCCCTGGTAGTTGCCCTCAGAATCGATATAACCGAATGGTGCTTTGTCGCTGAATACACCGATAATAACCTTTCCGCTGGCCTTAATTTCGTCCAGAGTACGCGCTTTTTTTCCGGTTGTGCTGATGGCGCTTCCGTTTGCGCTCTTGCTGGACTGGTTATTGCCGGAGCAGCCGGTGAACAATACTGTACCGACGGCCAAGACACAAATAATTGACACTATTTTCTTAAATAGTTTCATATTACTCACTCACTCTCTCACTGAATTAAATTCAAATGTATTTAGAAAACGGCGTGCACGCTCCGTTTGGGGATTTTTAAAAAATGATTCGGGGTCAGAACTCTCGGCAATTTCGCCTGCATCAAGAAACAAGATTTTATCCGCGATTGCCCTTGCAAATTGCATTTCATGAGTCACAATAAGCATTGTCATTCCGCCCCGGGCAAGCTCCAAAATTACGTCCAGCACTTCCCGAACCATTTCAGGGTCCAGTGCCGCTGTCACCTCGTCAAAA
The DNA here is from genome assembly GCF_036762875.1 of [Clostridium] cellulosi. Taxonomy (NCBI): domain Bacteria; kingdom Bacillati; phylum Bacillota; class Clostridia; order Eubacteriales; family Oscillospiraceae; genus Ruminiclostridium; species [Clostridium] cellulosi. The sequence continues at coordinate 22,858 of NZ_JBAIZF010000019.1, forward strand.
AGCATAATCTCCGGTTCCATAATCAGAGCGCGGACAATGGCGACTCTTTGTTTTTGCCCGCCGGATAGTTGGCGGGGATAGGCGTTCCTTTTTTCCAATAGCCCGACGCGTTCCAACAGCCTTTCTGCTGCAGCCGTGGCTTCTTGTTTGCTGCGCTTTTGAACCTTAAGCGGCCCGAGAAGAATATTATCCAATACAGTCATGTGAGGAAACAAATCGTAGCTTTGAAAAACCATGCCGATTTTTTGCCTGATCTGACTCCAATTTGTCTTGCTACGAAGGATATTCTGACCGTCTAAAATAATTTCTCCTGACTGAACCGGTTCAAGGCCGTTAATACACCGCAGCAGCGTACTTTTTCCGCAGCCAGAAGGGCCTAAAATTACGGCAACTTCGCCTTTCTGAATCGAAAAGTTGACGTTCTTTAATACCGGAGTTTTGTCGTAGCTTTTTTGCAGATTACGGACTTCCAACAAAGCCTGTTCCAATGTTTTCACCTCAATTCTGCCAGCGTTTTTCGAGTATGCCTGCCAGCTTCGAAATGGGATAGCAAATTGCAAAATATAAGAAGAATATAGTGCCATAAATCCACAGAGCGGCTGACGGCGCTGTATATCGATTCGCTTCAATAATCTGTTGCCCGACCTTCAATACCTCAACGACACCAATCAATACAATCAGTGACGTAGTTTTAATCATTCGGGTAACCAAATTAATGGCTAAGGGAATTAGTCTCCGCAGCGTTTGGGGAATAATAACGTATCGGTATGTCTGAAACCGCGAAAGGCCAAGAGCCTTACTGCTTTCATACTGGTGTTTTGGTATAGATATGAGCGCCCCGCGGACGAGATCGCCCATTTCAGCCGTTCCCCAGAGCACAAACACAATGACAGCGGCAGTCTCGCCTGAAATGTCGATATTGAATGTCTTTGCCGCACCGAAATACACCAGAAACAAAAGGACAAGCTGCGGCATAATACGTATAAACTCCAAATATATGCGCGTAAGACATTTTGTAATAGGGTTTTTAAGCGCCATGACCATGCCCAAAAGCACACCAAGCAGCACAGAAATCGCTGCCGAAAGCAAAGAAATTTTGACGGTGACCCATAGTCCACCCATCAGTCTCAAAAAATTGTTTCCTTCAAACAGCACTCGAATACCCAAATCCGGCATGGCGCAGCCTCCTCTCAATCAAGGATGCGGCAACGGATATCGGGAGCAGGATGATTAAATAGAAGACTACAAGCAATAACAGGGCCTCATCCGTTTTGTAGTACAACCCGATAAGATCCTTTGCTACAAACATCAAATCAGCAAGTGCCACAGCGCTGAAAACAGACGTTTCTTTAATGAGGAAAATAGTGTTTGCACAAAGAGGCGGAACAGAAGTTGAAACCGCCTGAGGCAAAACAATATAACGTATAACCTGCGCACGGGTTAACCCTAAACTTAACCCAGCCTCAAGCTGTGATTTTTCCACTGATTCCAGTCCGCTGCGAAACGCTTCTGCCATGTAGCTGCCGCCAAGAAAGGCGAGACCGATAATGGCGCAGGCCTTTGAACTAATAACGATACCGGCCTTTGGAAGCCCGAAATATAAAAAGAAAAGTTGAACCAAAAGCGGTGTGTTTCTTGACAGTTCAATGTATCCATGCACAATCCGCCGAATAACCGGTATTTTGTAATATAGTATCAGGCTGCAGGCAAGCCCAATTGCCAGAGAAAGCAGAATTCCCAGCAGCGCTATCGAGAGCGTTAGTACTGCGGCCTCTTTATACAGCGGTATACATTGTTTTATAAATGCCCAATCCAATTTCAACGCTCCTTTCATAGCTGCTGTATAATACATACTAATTATATCAATATGGTATGATTAGTGGTCGCACGAGGTTACTCGTTAAAAGCTGTCCGCATTTATAGGAAGAGTTCTGCGAATAGGAGAGGGCAGGAAATACCCTGCCCCTCTCCGCCGCAACCGTTAAGACTCAAATGCTTGTTCAAGGTCATAAATCAAATCGTCAATGTGTTCGGTGCCGATAGAAAGCCTAATAGTATTTGGTTTTATGCCAGACTCCAACAGCTCTTGTTCAGTCATTTGTGAATGTGTAGTACTGGCTGGGTGAATGACAAGTGACTTAACATCCGCAACATTGGCAAGCAGTGAGAAGATTTTTAGCTTGTCGACAAAGGCCTTTGCTTCCTCAGCTCCGCCCTTGATTTCAAAGGTAAATATTGAGCCAGCGCCCTTTGGGAAATACTGCTGATAAAGCTTGTGATAAGGGCTTTCCGGCAGGGAAGGATGATTGACACGTTCGACTTTAGGATGGGATTTTAGGAAGTCAACCACTTTGAGTGCATTTTCAACATGACGCTCCACGCGCAGTGACAAAGTTTCCAGACCCTGCAGGAACAGGAATGAGTTAAACGGGCTTAAGGCTGCTCCGGTGTCCCTTAACAGGATAACGCGCGCTTTAGTGATATATGCCGCATTTCCGGCCGCCTCGGTAAAGCGGACACCGTGATAGCTGGGGTTAGGTTCTGAAAGGCCGGGGAATTTTCCGGAGGCCGCCCAATCGAATTTTCCGCTGTCTACAATCACTCCGCCGATTGATGTGCCGTGGCCGCCTATGAACTTTGTGGCCGAATGCACAACAATATCAGCGCCGTATTCAAAGGGGCGCAGCAGGTAAGGGGTCGCGAAAGTATTGTCGACAATCACAGGAATACCGTTTCTATGGGCTATATCGGCAACGGCGCGAATATCGACGATACTGGAATTGGGGTTTCCGAGGGTTTCAAAAAAGATTGCTTTGGTGTTGGGCCTGATTGCATTTTCAAAGTTCCTGGGTTCGTCGGGGTCAACAAAGGTCACGTCAATGCCGAAGTCTTTGAAAGTATGCGCAAATAAGTTATATGTACCTCCATACAGCGTGTTGGCAGCAACGATGTGATCCCCTGAACGGGCAATGGTCTGAATAGCATATGTAACTGCTGCCGCACCGCTGGATAACGCCAAAGCCCCAACGCCGCCTTCCAGCGCTGCCATACGCTTTTCAAATACATCCGATGTCGGATTCATAATGCGGGAATAGATATTTCCGGGTTCCGTAAGTCCAAATCTTCCGGCGGCTTGGGCTGAGTTTGCAAATACATAGGACGAGGTTTGATAAATCGGAACTGCCCTCGCATCAGTCGCCGGATCAGGGTGTTCTTGCCCTGCATGTACCTGGAGGGTTTCAAAATGGTAAGTTCTTTTTTCTGCCATATCATTCACTCCTAATCATTATAAATCATATAGAAATAATAAGAAATAGTTGTGCAATTTCCCCGGAAATCAAAATTCAGATATCGCGCTTCCGCTTTATCCTTTCGCTTTATCCTGTAGTTTTTTGTACTGTATATTTACGAGATCCTCTAATGTAATATTGTCGACTACATTGCTGACTGCTTCATCAATTTTTTTCCATACTTCCAGTGTTGCGCAGAATTCACTGCGAGGGCATTGATTAGGATTATCCTCCATACAAGCTACAGGAACAAGGCTGCCCTCAATCAGCCGCAGAATCATACCTACCGTATATTCACTGGCTGGCCGGGCAAGCTTATAACCGCCTTGTGGGCCCCGAATGCTTTTGACATATCCTGCTCTGCTTAATACTGTGATAATCTGTTCCAAATACTTATTTGAAATTCCTTGGCGTTCTGCAATCATTTTAATTGGCGAATATTCATCGTTATGCATAGCCAAATCAAGCATCATTCGTAATGCGTATCTGCCTCTGGTAGAAATCTTCATGATATCACTTCCCGTAAATCATATTATACCATATGAAAACCGGGAATTCCATCTGAGCACTCTTCTTACCAGTTACGTCAAATGTTATGCGGTTGGTCAGGTTCATATTCATCTTTGTCAAAATATTATTAATCTTATATGTATAATAATAATCCTTTACTGGGGTTTGTCAATACTAATCTTATTATTTTTATAAAAATTATATATTTTAGGAGACACATCAGTTAATTTATGTGCGTATTTACACCTTCATTAGAGGATATTAGTATAAATAATGTATTATAAAATTAAAAATTTCATAAAAAGACAAGTATTAGAATACAAAATTTTAGTAGTTTGGGCAAAAATAATGAATTTGCCGCGTCCACTATTGACATTCTAATTAGTAAATCATATAATTTCTATAAAAATACTATGAATTATGAAATATTTGCGAGAGAGGGGATACCCAGAATGAAAAACAGAAAACTCCTCATCTTAAAAGATAATATGGATTGTAATTGTGTTATGGGTATGCAGATGTTCTGTATGCCCTATTGTTATATGTGCAATTTGCTTACCATCGGATAATTCTATCCTTGTTTGATTTACAGCCGGGATAAGAATTATCCCGGCTGATTTTATTTTAGCTTAAATGCAACTTATCTCCGCAATTTCAGTGGAAAGGAGAAGTACGTCATGCCTGTTGACAAACGCGATGATGTTACAGATAGATATATTCAAATTTCAGATTTACATAAAACATTTCACTCACATGGCAGTTCGCTTCAAGTGCTAAAGGGAATTAATTTAACGGTTCGCAAAGGAGAAATATTTGGCATCATTGGATTCAGCGGAGCGGGGAAGTCCACGCTTGCCAGATGTATAAATCGGCTTGAAACGCCGGACTCAGGCAGTATCAAAGTAGGAGGCGTTGACATTCTCAGCCTTTCAAAAAAGGAACTGCTGCGAGAGAGAAAGAAAATTGGCATGATTTTTCAAACATTTAATCTGTTTGAATCCAAAAACGTATATCGCAACATTGCGTACCCATTGGAAATAAGCGGAATCCCAAAAGCAGAAATTCGGCGAAGAGTCTTGGAAACAGCAGAACTTGTCGGCTTGTCTGATAAGTTGGATGCCTATCCGGGAGGATTATCCGGGGGCCAAAAACAACGTGTGGGGATTGCGCGGGCATTGGTAAATCGTCCGGAACTGTTGCTAAGCGATGAAGCAACCTCTGCGCTTGACCCTCAGACTACTCTGCAAATTCTGGATTTGCTAAAAGAAATCAACCGCGCTACAGGTATCACTATTTTAATGATTACGCACGAATTGGACGCCATTCGATATACTTGCGAGCGAATGGCAGTTCTGGAGGATGGAAAAATCACCGAAGTTGGCTCAGTCCGGGAAATTTTCAGCAATCCCCATAGCCGTACGGGAGCTCTGTTTGCGCAGGTGTTTACAGAGTTTCAGCAAACGATGGAGATGGAAAACGGCAGTGGCATTTAATAGTTTGTATTTAATCAATCATCGCAAGGGGTGATAATGTGAGCTTGCTGGATACACCGCTTTGGGAAGTAATAAAAGGTTCTTTTGCGCCGGAAATATGGGTGCGGTTGGCGCCGGCTATTTTGGAAACTTTGTATATGACGGCGCTTTCTTCCGCCATAATGCTGGTGTTTGGCCTTTTGCTCGGGATTCTGCTGACTGTAACCAATCCCGATGGGTTGGTACCTATGAAGATTTTGTATGCCGGGTCAGGCTGGCTGATTAATTGCCTGCGTTCTCTCCCGCAGATGATTATGATTATTCTCATGATTCCAGTTGCGCGTCTTCTATTCGGGAAATCATATGGCACCAACGCCTGCATAATAGCCATTGCTGCCAGTTGCATTCCCATGTATGCGCGAATTGTGGAAAGCAGTCTGCTTGAAATTTCAAAAGGTAAGATTGAAGCCGCGAAGTCCATTGGCAGTACTAATTTTCAAATCATATTTCGCGTATTGCTGCCTGAAACTTTGCCTTCCTTAATTCGTGGATTTACGGTGGCTGTTATCGCCGTCATTTCGATGACTGCGCTTGCGGGTATGTTTGGAGCCGGAGGTATCGGGGATATCGCGGTGCGTTTTGGCTACCAGCGTTTTCAGCATGACGTTCTGTTTGCGTCGGTTTACGTTTTGATTATCCTTGTCCAACTGGTTCAGTGGATTGGGAATTTTACATCGAAGCAAATCTTGAAAAAGAGAAACCTTATTTGAATTTTGGAGGGAAAAGAGTATGAAAAAACACAATGCTGGTCTTGTTATCCTTATATTGTCATTAACATTGGGCTTTATTACCGGGTGCAGCAATAAAGGCGCGACTGCGAACACCAGCGAAAACTCATCATCAGATCAGAAAAAAGTAACGATTAAGGGTATCGCTGACTTGGTTCCTCATTCCGAGCTTATTAAATATGTAACTCCCAAGCTGGCAGAGCAGGGGATTATTGTGGAACTGGTTGCAACGAGCGCAGATACCACCACCAATGAGAAACTTGCAAAAGGGGAAATTGACTTTAACTATTTTCAGCATGAGCCTTATCTTCAGGAATGGAATAAGGCAAATGGGTATGATCTTGTGAATGCGGGAGATATCCATGTAGAGCCAATCACAGCATACTCCGATAAATACAGCTCAAAAGAGGATATTCCAGATAATGCGGTTGTGGCAGTCCCGAACGACGGCACTAACGAATATAGGGCCTTGCGCATTCTTGAAGAAAACGGGTTTATAAAGCTTAATGCTAAAACCGCGAATTCCTTGAGTGCTTCGGTATCGGATATCGAGAAATATCTGCGACCGATAAAGATTGTTGAACTTGATTCAGCGCAGATTATCCCTACAAAAGACGACTATGATTTCTTTATTACTAATACGAATAAGGCGCTGGAAGCAAAAATTACTTCGAAAAGGCTCTTCAGCGAAGGCAGCGACAGCCCTTATGCGAATATCATCGCCGTTAGGAAAGAAGACGTGAATAATCCAGCCATCGTCGCTTTGGTGAAAGCGCTCCAGTCCGAGGATACCAGAAAGTATATCGAAAAGACTTATGGCGGGGCAGTAATTCCTGCAAAGCTGGATAAATAAGGCCATTAATTATCGAAAGGGTTGATTGTTTTGGCAAACTACAAACATATTGAATCGGCAGTTATTCACGGCGGCATTTATGGAGACATAGCCACCGGAGCGGTAAACACCCCCATTTTCCAAACTTCCACCTTTGAGCAGGACGGTTTGGGCAAGCTGCGCTCAAAGTGGGAATATTCACGAACCGGTAACCCCACGAGAGCGGCTTTGGAGGCTCTGATTGCAGAGTTGGAGGGTGGGTCACATGGTTTTGCTTTTTCTTCCGGTATGGCAGCGATTGATGCAGTCCTTCATCTCTTCAAATCAGGCGACAGCGTCATTATCTCCAGCAACGTGTATGGCGGAACCTATCGTATTCTGGACAAAGTCTTTAAGCAATATGGACTGCGCTATAAGATTGTGGACACGACTGACTTAACAGCGGTCGAAAACGCCTTTACTTCTGACGTAAAAGCTATGCTGCTTGAATCACCGGCCAATCCTCTGCTGACAGTTACGGATATTGCGGCGGCGGCCGAGATAGCGAGAAAAAACGGCGCGCTGACTATAGTGGATAACACCTTTATGACGCCGTATCTCCAGCGCCCCTTGGAGCTTGGTGCGGATATTGTCGTGCACTCAGCGACCAAGTACTTAGGCGGTCACAGTGACGTCATTGCCGGATTTGTCATTGTCAAAGACGCTGAACTCGCAGATAGGCTGCATTTTATTCAAAATTCAGTGGGAGCCGTTGCGGGCCCGTTCGATTCTTTTTTGCTTATCCGCAGCATCAAGACATTGGCGGTGCGCATGGACGCCCATGTAGCCAATGCCGAAAAGCTTGCAGAGGCCTTGCAAAGCAATCCGGCAGTTAAAAAACTCTATTACCCGGGCTTAAAAACTGCACAAGGATACGAAATCCAGAAGCGGCAGGCGAAAAACGGCGGCGCCATAATTTCGTTTGAACTTCAGGGAAATTATGACATAAATAAGTTTTTTAAGGGATTAAAACTGATAGCTCTTGCCGAAAGTTTGGGCGGTGTTGAAAGCCTTGTTTGCCACCCTGCAAGCATGACCCATGCATCTATACCAAAGGACATTCGAGAAAGGGTCGGTATTACGGACACACTGGTCCGGTTGTCAGTTGGTATTGAACACTACGATGATTTGCATGACGATTTATTTTCTGCAATTGAAGGAGCCCGAATGTGATGGTTTACGATGACATGCAACAGCTTATAGGAAACACGCCTCTTGTACGTCTTCGCCATTCCGGTTTTCCTGACGGAATATGCGTGTATGCAAAGCTTGAACTATACAACCCTGGAGGCAGTGTAAAAGACCGAATCGGCAAGTATATGATTGAGGACGCGGAAAAAAGAGGTGTTTTAGTTCCCGGCGGAACAATAGTGGAGGGAACTGCTGGCAATACGGGACTTGGCATTGCATTTGCCGCCCTTAACCGGGGTTACCGGCTGATTATGGTGGTACCGACAAAATTCTCGGAGGAAAAACAGGTTTTGCTTCGCGCTCTTGGCGCAGAAGTTATCAACACGCCCCGGGAGGAAGGCATGCAGGGGGCAGAACGAAAAGCAGAGGAATTGCGTAAGTCGATACCCAATGCAATTTCGCTTGAGCAATTTCGCAATCCTGCAAATCCATTGGCGCATTATGAAACAACTGGTCCGGAAATATGGTCTGATTTAGGCGTAAGTATAGATTATTTTGTCGCAGGCGCAGGCAGCGGCGGTACATACACTGGAATCGTCCGTTACTTGAAAGAGGGAAAGCCGAATATCAAAGGTATTCTCGCCGACCCGATTGGTTCGACGATTGGGGGTGGGGAACATGGCGACTACGATATTGAGGGCATTGGAAACGATTTTATAGCGGATACGATGGATATGTCACTTGTAGATGAGGTCATAAAAGTCAGCGATGATGAGGCTTTTGAAGAAACCAGACTGCTTGCAAGAAATGAAGGTATTATAGCAGGCTCATCTTCCGGTGCGAATCTTGCAGCGATACGCAAGCTTGCCGCTCGAATTAAATGTGGAACTATCGTCACAGTTTTGCCAGACAGGGGAGAGCGATATATTTCAAAAAATCTATTTTAAGGGACACAGCAGAATGGTGTAGGTCAATATTAGAACCATTAATCATATTAATCATATATGAAATATCGGTGTATTAATGGCGTTGAAGCGGCTTAGGTTTTATTCGCTGCTATTTGTAATCGTCGAACGGCGCAGCAGATATGGAATCTTTAACGAATGGAGTGATAACAAGTGCCGAATATTAATTTGTCCCTTCCGAAAGTACAGATAAGGGAAATCAGGATTAATTCAATAACAGGTTATCAAGGTGATGCTAAAGAACTTGCAGAGATGAGCTATTGCGGCTTGAAGGATAAAGGGCGGTCATTCAGCCAATGCCTCGGCTGCGCAACTTCAAAAGCGGCTTGTATGACTATCTTAATTCAAGATGGCGCGGTCATCAGCCACGGACCGGTGGGCTGTGCTTCCTGCCTGCATGATTTTGCTTTTACCTACCGCGTGAATTCTCCCCTGCGCGGCGTTGAACACCCCACGCCACGCCATATCTTTTCCACAAATCTAAAGGAAAAGGACACGGTTTACGGGGGAAATATTAAGCTTGCAAATACCATTCGCGAAGTATATGACCGCACAAGGGCGAACGCTATTTTTGTATTGACTACTTGTGCCGCCGGAATCATTGGCGATGATGTGGAGAGTATTTGCAACGAAGCCGAGGAGGAGTTGGGGATTCCGGTTGTAGCCATCTTCTGTGAAGGCTTCCGTTCCAAGGTTTGGACAACAGGTTTTGACGCGGCTTATCACGGCATTGCGCGCAAACTAATCCAGAAACCCCGTGAGCGGCGGCATGATATGGTTAATGTAATTAACTTCTGGGGCAGTGATGTGTTTACCGAGTGGTTTGCCCCGTTTGGCGTAAAACCGAATTACATTACGCCTTATTCAACGGTAAACAGATTAAGATACGCCAGTGAGGCGGCTGCGACTGTCCAAGTTTGCTCCACGTTGGGCAGCTATCTGGGCGCGGTGCTGGAACAGGACTTTGGCGTTCCAGAAATCCCTGCTGCGCCGCCTTATGGCATTGCACAAACGGACAGATGGTTCCGAGCATTAGGAAAGGTTCTTGGAAAAGAGGAAGTCGCCGAAAAAATCATTGCGGAAAAGAAGAAAAAGTACCTGCCCAAAATCGAAGCCCTGCGTGAAAAACTGTCAGGCAAAACCGCTTATGTAACTGCCGGCGCGGCACATGGCCACGCATTGCTGAATGTGCTGGAAGAGCTTGGCCTGAAAGCTGTCGGCGCGGCGATTTTCCACCATGACCCCGTCTATGACAGCGGACGCCGGGAAAACGACCAGTTGTCACAGCATGTAACCGATTATGGCAATGTGCCGAACTTCAATGTCTGTAGTAAACAGGAGTTCGAGCTGGTCAATGCCTTGAACCGTATCCGCCCGGACGTGCTGCTGGCCCGGCATGGCGGAATGACGCTTTGGGGCGCCAAACTGGGTATTCCTTCGCTGCTGATTGGCGACGAGCATTACTCCATGGGTTATGAAGGGCTGGTTAACTATGGCGAGCGCCTGTTGGAGACTATTGAAAACGATGAGTTTGTAAAAAACCTCGAAAAGCATGCGGTTAACCCTTACACCGAATGGTGGCTTGAGCAGCCGCCGTACTATTTCTTGAAAGGAGGTGCTGGCAAATGAGCCGATCAGGCATGATTGAACAAGAACGCTTTACCTGTGCAATTGGCGCTATGCAAAGTGTTGTGGCAATTCCGAGGGCTGTGCCGATTCTTCATTCCGGACCCGGCTGCGGAGAGATGGTTGCCGGCTTTTTTGAACGCTCGAAGGGATATACCGGCGGCCCTACAGCCCCTTGCACGAACTTTTCCGAAAAAGAAGTTGTGTTCGGTGGCATAAACCGGCTGCGCGACATTATAAAAAACACCTACAAAGTATTGGATACAGATTTGCAGGTAGTTATGACTGGCTGTACTGCGGGCATTGTCGGAGACGACGTGGATAGCTTGGTGGCGGAATTCGCCGAAGAGGGAAAACCGATTGTATCGGTTGAAACCGCTGGCTTTAAGGCCACCAATTTTGAAGCTCACAGCCTTGTGGTAAATGCCATAATCGACCAATATGTGAGCCGGTTTGAGTCGGAGAATAAACCTAAGTCGCAAAAGAATACAGTGAACCTGATTGCCTCTATTCCATATCAGGACCCATTTTGGAAAGGCAATCTGGCTGAATATAAGCGCCTGCTTGCGGGCATCGGGCTAAAAGCCAATGTTTTGTTTGGACCGGAGTCAGGTGGAGTAAAAGAGTGGCAGACCATACCGACAGCGGGCTTCAACATATTAGTTTCACCGTGGTACGGCAAGCCAATTGCGGATCATCTCAAATCCAAGTATGGGCAGGAATATACATGGTTCCATCATATTCCCATTGGAGCAAATGAAACAGAAGCGTTTCTCAATCAGGTTGTAGAATTTGCAGTTGCCCAGGGAGCCGAAATTGACGAGAAAAAAGCGCGGGCGTTTATCAAACACGAGTCAGACGCTTACTATGAAGAAATCGAGAACCTTGCGGCTTTCCTTTTGGAGTTCCGTTACGGCCTTCCCAACCATGCCCATATTCTGCATGACGCGGGATACGTCGTTGCCTTATCTAAATTCTTGCTGCACGAGGTTGGAATCGTGCCAAAGGAACAGTTCGTAACGGACGGCACGCCAGAGAAATTTCAAGAAACCATTCGGGCCGATTTGAAAAGTACCAGCAATAAGCGGGAAATTCCGCTTTATTTTGAACCAGATGCAGGAAAGGCGCAGGAAATTCTCCGCGGGATACGTCATAACGGCCGTGGCATTATCATCGGTTCAGGATGGGATAAGGAACTTGCAAAAGAAAAGGGATATGATTTTCTCCCGGCTGCTGTACCTTCTCAATACCGCTTGGTTTTGACGACTAACTACGCAGGCTTTACGGGAGGACTTCGTGTTATAGAGGACATCTACCAGACGGTTCTTTCGACCTATGCGTAAGGAGGATGCCCTATGAGTTACCGCATTGGATTTGCCAGCATTGATGGCACAATTATTGACCAACATTTCGGTTCGGCCAGATACTGGCAGATCTACGACGTGGATACAGAAGCGCATTTTGTAGAGACCCGCAAAACGGCTGCCAAATGTCAAGGCCATTGTGAAGGCGGATTTGAACATCTGATTTCTGTGTTGAACGATTGCGATGCAATATTTGTTTTAAAAATAGGCGAACCCGCGGCAGCCTTTATGCTGAGCAAGGGCAAAAGGGTGTTTGAAGCAGCCGGAGAAGTGGATAAAATTCTCGCTAAATTAATCGATGACCGCTTGCTTGAAGACAATGGCTGAAAGGGGTGAGTTTTATGGCATTTACATACGACGATTTGAAGAAGCGACATCCCTGCTTTGCAGTGGGCGCAAAAAACTATAAGGGACGGGTTCATCTGCCGGTATCCCCTGGATGTAATATTTATTGCAACTTCTGCAAGCGCGACATAAACGATACGGATATTCGCCCCGGTGTTGCGAGCAAGATCATTACGCCTAAAGAAGCTGTTGAGGTAGTGAGGGAGGCTGTAGCCCTTTGCCCGGACATTACCGTAGTGGGTGTGGCTGGGCCGGGCGATACACTGGCAACACCTTATGCGCTGGAAACCTTTCGCCTTATCAAAAAGGAGTTCCCTCAAATTATTAAGTGTATGAGCACAAACGGGCTTTTGCTTCCGGAATATGCCGATGAGATTATTGAAGTGGGCATTGATAGCCTGACAGTTACCGTCAATGCAGTTGACCCGGCAATAGAGGCTCAGATATGCGCGGGGATTTTCTATCACGGCAAACGCTATGTGGGGACTGAAGCCGCGGAGATTCTCATTCGAAATCAACTTGCCGGTATTGAAAAGGTCTCACAGTCAGGAATAACAGTAAAGGTAAACACAGTGCTGATTCCTGAAATCAATGCGGAGCATGTGCCGGAGGTGGCAAAGACTGTAGCGTCGCGCGGGGCTAAAATCTACAACATCATCCCGCTGATTCCCCAGCATAAACTAAGCTGGTGCAGCGAGCCCGGTTGCGAATTGCTCAGCAAGGCGCGGGCAGAGGCGGAGAAGTATATTGACGTATTCCGGCATTGTCAGCGATGCCGGGCAGATGCCGCCGGAATTCCCGGCGGGCGGGATGTATCTGACCAAGTGTATATCCGTCCTATAAAAGCGGAAAATACCTTTTCTCACGGTTAAAAAGCGATATGAAAAGGAAACCAAAGTGGAGCAGTATCGAGTATTACTCGATTGAAATAAAGCTGCTTATTTTGCGAATCAATTAGGAGGTGGTTTGATATGTGCGGCGATTGTGAAATGCCGGGAATGCATCGATATCAACATTTTAATTTAGGAGGAAAACTTATATGGCAAATGTTTTGGAGAAAACTGCATATCGGTTTGATACGCAAAGATTGCGGGCTGGCTATGAGCCAAAAGAGCATAACTATGCTGTATCGCCGCCGATTTATCAGACCACAGCCTATGATTTTCGCGATGTGGAGCATGCCAAAGCGTTATTTGGAATACGAGAGGCAGGCAATCTGTATACTCGCATTGGGAACCCCACTGTCAGTGTGTTAGAACAGCGCGTCGCGGCGCTTGATGGGGCCAGCGGTGCGATTGCGCTCGCTTCCGGCATGGCGGCTATCAGTTATACGCTGCTCAATATTGCAGAAGGCGGAGGGCGTATTCTTACATCCCCTTATCTCTATGGCGGCAGCGCTGATAGCTTTAAAAAGATCTATCCCAAATTCGGTATCACGATTGATTATGCGAAAAATATTGAAAACCCGGAAAAGCTGTCGGACGAAATTACGCCCGATACCAAAGCAATCTATGTCGAGAGTATCAGCAACCCAAGCGCCGTACTCTTAGACATTGATGCGATTGCGCGCGTCGCCCATGAACATGGCATACCGCTTATCGTAGACAACACAATCGCGACCCCGTATTTGTATAACCCTATTGAGCATGGGGCCGACATTGTGATTTACTCTGCCACCAAGGGCCTGGCGGGGCACGGAAATGTAATTGCCGGGCTGATATTGGAAAGCGGAAAATTCAACTGGCAGACCGATAAATTTCCGCAGTTTTCTGAAAAGTATTATACCTTGCGGGATATTAACGAGAATAACCGCAGTTTTCCCGAGGTATTCCCTGAGGCTCCGTTTACAAGCAGAGTCCGCTTTAACTACCTCAACTACTTTGGAGCAGCGCTATCGCCGTTTGACGCTTACCTTGTCTTGCTCGGATTGGAAACTCTGTCTGAGCGCATAGCTAAACAAGTGCAAAACGCCAAAGCCTTGGCGGAATACTTAAATACTCACGAGTCCGTGGAATGGGTTCGGTATCCCGGGTTAAAGGGAAGTCCCTATTATGATCTTGCTGAACGTGATTTTCCAAGAGGGGTAGGCGGAGTCCTGGCATTCGGCTTCAAAGGGACGACTGCCCAAAGAGAGACTTTCTTAAATTCAGTGAAACTTTTTCATTACCATGTAAATATCGGAGATGTCCGCAGCCTGATTGTTAATTCACCTCAGACCACCCATGGAGAACTGGAATCATATGAGAAGAAAATTGCCGATATCCCAGAGAACCTGATTCGCATATCCGCGGGGCTTGAAGATGTGTCCGATTTAATAGCGGATTTGGAACAGGCGTTTAAAAAGGCCCGTACCTGATTTTTGCAAGAGCCTATTTCAAACAGAGTCGGCATAGCGGTTATGCTTTTAAAATTTCTATTAGCACGCTTGTTAGCTGCGGTTAAGACGACACACGCCGCAGTGTATATACTTTTTGACTTTGGAGGAAAAGCATATGAGTAAGGAAATAAGACAAATTGCTATCTATGGGAAGGGTGGTATAGGAAAGTCTACCACCACGCAAAACCTTACCGCAGCACTTGCGGAAAGCGGAAAAAAGATTATGGTAGTAGGGTGTGACCCTAAGGCTGACTCAACAAGACTTCTCTTGGGAACACTTGCCCAGCGCACTGTTCTCGATACGCTGCGCGAGACTGGAGAAGATGTGGAACTTAGCAGTATCATGCGCACCGGATTCGGCGGAATTAAGTGTGTAGAGTCTGGAGGGCCGGAACCCGGCGTTGGATGTGCCGGACGTGGGATAATTACTTCCATAGGATTGTTAGAGCAGCTTGGAGCCTATACAGAGGATCTCGATTATGTATTTTACGATGTCCTCGGAGACGTTGTTTGCGGCGGCTTTGCAATGCCGATTCGTGAAGGGAAGGCAAAGGAAATTTATATTGTGGCGAGCGGTGAGATGATGGCATTGTATGCTGCCAACAATATCGCAAAAGGGATTGCAAGGTTCGCGAAAAAGGGCGGCGTACGGCTCGGGGGCATTATCTGCAATAGCCGTAATGTCGACCGGGAGATTGACCTTCTCCGGGCTTTTTCTGCAGAATTAGGAACGCAGCTAATCTACTTTATTCCTCGTGACAATGTGGTTCAGCGCGCTGAAATCAATCGGAAAACCGTCATTGAGTATGAGCCAAATTCAAAGCAGGCCGACGAATATCGCAATTTGGCGAAGGCAATTGACCAGAACACTAATTTTTCAATCCCCAAACCAATGTCGCAGGAACGTCTTGAGGAAATCTTGCTGGAATATGGGCTGATGGATAACCTGAGAGACGATTATCGTATTTAAAAAATCGGTCGACAGTTTCTGCCGACCGATTTTCTGTCATTAGTCATATATAGCCATGTTATAAACAATATTCGCCGCCGGAGAATAGAAGCGCAGAGCATCACATTGAGCCATTTTAAAAAATGTGCAATAAAGTGTGCAATTTTAATTTTTAGATGCTTTGCAAGCTATATGCACAGAAAAAGTAAAACCCCACGGTCTTAATCCGTGGGGTTTGGTGCGGGTAACAGGATTTGAACCTGCACAGCCTTGCGACCATAAGATCCTGAATCTTACGCGTCTGCCAATTCCGCCATACCCGCATATAAAGAATAGCCTTGTTCATATCCACAAGGCTATTCTGATTGGTGCGACTGATGGGACTTGAACCCATACGCCGAAGCACACGCCCCTCAAACGTGCCTGTCTGCCAATTCCAGCACAGTCGCATTTTTAATAGCAACACTGAAGGTTTGCAATCACAAGATGAAGTGGAGAATTTTCTAACCACTCGCTATATTTTGTTGTTTTGAGGTTTTTTGTTCTGTCCCTCAGCGCTTGTTTATTATAACATTAAGGTCATGCTATGTCAATAAGAAATTTAAAAATTTATTAAAAAAAGTTTTGTTTCAATAAAAGAAACAAAATAATAATACAGAATATCTTTTGACGAACATACTATCTTTATGTGTACCGCCGAATACATTTCACATAGTTTTCGGTTTTGAATTACATTCGATAAAAAGGTCAAGAATTAGCATGTATAAGCCCATGTCCTAAACTAAGAGTGTGACAGTCAGACATCAATGAAAGCTTAAGGCTACATAAAAATTTATTTGGTGGTTGAAGAGTGAATCTAAAAAATAGGGCATATAGTTCTAATAAAAAATCATTCTTAATGTTTTATGCGGCATATACTTTTCTTTTTGCCGTTATATTCTTGTTTGGTTACTGCTCATTTTGGATACATGGAAAATCCTTTATCTGGAACTGTGATGGGTATAACCAACATTTTCCCGCCCTTATATATATCGGCAGATACTACAGGCGTATCCTGTTGAGTATATTAAGCGGTGATTTTAATATCCCGTTGTTCGATTTCAACATCGGCATGGGCGAAAATATTATAGCAACGCTGAATTATTACGGGCTGGGCGACCCGTTTGTATTGCTGTCCGCTTTTGTTCCGGCGGCCGGAACGGAAACACTGTATGAAGTGCTTATAGTCCTTCGCATGTATCTTTCCGGCATAGCGTTCTCAGCCTTTTGCTTTTACTTTAAAAAACAGCCGTTCAGCGTCCTTATTGGGTCGATTACTTATGTATTCTGCGGGTATGCTCTTGTTGCTGGTGTCAGACACCCCTTTTTTATAAATCCGATGATTTTTCTTCCACTGATGCTGATAGGCCTTGACTTGGTACTAAGAAAAAAGAGTCCTATAATTTTTATTTTAACCGTCTTTATTTCAGCAATCACGGGCTTTTACTTCTTATACATGATGTCGCTGTTCATATTTGTATATGCTCTTATTCGTTTTAAGGCACTTTATAAAAGCAGCACATTCAAGGAATTAATAAAAGCGTTTGTAAAGTCCGTTTCGTTTTATCTTGTCGGCATAATGATGGCGTCCATATTATTTTTGCCTGTGATTTACGGCTTTTTCAGCAGTTCACGGATAAGCGGCCATATTACCGCAAAAAGCCTTTTATTGCCGCGGCAATGCTTGACATTCCTGCTCGGCTTTATCGCCGGCCCCGCAAGCTGGGATTATCTGAACATAGCGGCAATAGCGGTTCCTGCTGTCGTCGTGTTGTTTCTAAAGCGTGACGAAAAGCTAAAGCCCCTTAAAATAGGTTTTATTGTCGCCTTCATTGCTGCTTTGGTACCCCTCGGGGGCTATATTATGAACGGTTTCGGCTATGTTTCCAACCGTTGGACGTTTGCTTTCAGCTTTCTCGTCGCTTTTATCGTCGTCTGCATGCTGCCGTCACTTTTTAGAATGAGTTTCCGTGAGCAACTGTCATGCCTGACCGCCGTTATTATATACGGCATATTGTGTTTTGTGAAAGGCAGTTCGCGCAATGCCTACACAATGCTTGCTTTCGGCATGCTTGCACTGACGACGGCAATGTTATTTTTCATTCAAATTCATAACATGGAATCAAATCAACGGCAGTTGACGCCTATACAGGATTCGCTGCCGCAAAAATTGCCGTTGAAGGGATTAGCAGCTTTAATCGTTTCTAAAAGCAATTCGTTCAGACGCTTGCCGGCGTTTCTGCTGTGTATAATCATTGTTCTGAATCTTATATCAAACGCCGTATTTTTATTTGCGCCGGATAAGAAAAACTATGTTTCAGAGTTTACTAACAAAAATACAGCCTTGTCAAAATTTCAGAATTACCCTGCTGAAGGTATTGAAAAGCTCAAGCAGAATGATAGGAGCTTTTACCGGCTCGACTCAAAAAGCAACGGCATGCCGAACGCTTCAATGCTGCGCTCATACCCGGGCGTTTCGGTATACTATAGCATAATTAATTCCAACATGACTGATTTTAGACGCAAGTTTAGCGTTTCACCCTCAATGTCTACAGCTTTCAATCTGGGCAATCTCGACAGCAGGGCGGCGCTTGAGACGTTGTCCTCGGTCAAATACTTTGCATTAGGGCAGGGCAGCAGTCTCGATTATGTTCCCTACGGCTTTGAAAAGACCGATATTCCCGGTGTATATTACAACAAATATGCTCTGCCGCTCGGATACACCTATGACAGCTATATCACTGAATCCGAATTTAATAAGATGGGCGCTCTGGAAAGGCAGGAGGCGGCACTCCAGACGGCAATCATAGATGGCGAAGTGAGCGGCTGGCCAAAAGGCCGCATCAAAAACACTGTTAAAAAATTAAACTGCGCAGTAAAAACAGACGGCGCCGAATGGAGAAACGGGGAACTTATTGTCAAAAAGCCAAACGCCAAGATAAATGTAACTTTTAACGGGCTATCCGGCAGTGAAACATATATAAGGCTCGAGGACCTAATTTTGAGTGAGTCCGGAGTCGACTTTATGACGGTGGGAGTTTCGTCTGAAAACATAAACAAAACTCTGTATGTGAGGTCTGAATATGACAACTTTTATTACGGAGAGAACGATTACCTCATAAACCTCGGATACAGGCAGGACGGCATAACCTCCGCGTCGTTTGAATTTACGACACCGGGACGATATAAGCTGAAGGACATAGAGGTCTTTTGTATCCCGATGGAGGAATATGGAAAATATATTTCGCGCCTGTCAGAAAATTCGCTTAAAGATGTCACAGTAAGCCCAAACCGCGTTTTAGGGGAAATTACTCTTGAGAGAGACAAAATTCTGTGCCTGACTATACCTTATAGCAGCGGATGGACGGCGACTGTAGATTCAAAACCTGTGAAAATACTCAAGGCAAACACACTTTTCATGGCGATTCCGCTGAAAAAGGGCAGTCATACAATTGAACTTCATTATTTCACGCCGGGTTTGAAGCCCGGTGCGGTGTTGTCCGCTTTTGGATTTATTATATTTATAGTGCTTTCAGTGATTTACTTTAAGCGTTCTCGAAAAGCAAGAGGGTACATGAAAACAAAAACGCACTCACCGTAAATTTGCATACCCGCTTTTGCCGTTAAAACACAGGGGTCGCTTGCAGCATTTAACCTAATAGCCTCATTGTTTACTTTGTCGCGCGATCAACAAAGAACCAGGGTGTACGCAGCTTCGCACGCCCTGATTCTTATTATTTGCCGCAATACTTTCCAGAATGTTCTTTTGGATGAATTGATATAATTATAAAATCAAATTCCTCTTGAGCGTAAAAATTCTGTTATGCTGCCACCTGAAGCGATTGGCCGGATAAGTGTCCGCTCATAAAGACTGCCGTCATCGAGTTCTCCACGCAGGTTAAGCTCCACATTGTAGATCCCGTTCTTAAGTTTGGGCGCGCGCGGCAACTCGTTTCCATTTTTAAAGCTGTACTCTGCGACAACATCATAACTGTCGGCACAGGTGCGCAGAATCCTCATTTCCGCATTGACTTTTCCCGGAGCCGGCGAACTCGGGCATGCACAGAACGTATTCTTGCCCATGAGACAGATTACCGCCGTATATGCACCCTTACACGGCGCTGCCAGAAGCCGCCACTTGCCCGGCTGGGGGTCAAGTATTTCAGTTTTGTAAATAATAACGCCGCTGCTTTCTTTTTTCGCAGCGAGTATTTTCCTAAGGCCAGATGGGGAAGCAAGGCTGAAAAGCCGGTGATTAAATTCGCCTGAAAATGTAACGGTAATAATAATCCTTTCTGCGGTGCTGTCTATATAAAAGCTTTCATCAATGCCCTTTTCGAGGCTCCCACCTCTGAGGATATGGGCTGGGCGGGAAATTTTGCGCGGCGCAAAAACTGGGACTGCAGGTTCAGCTTTTTTGCCTTTGAGCACAGGTTCGAGGTGTTTCCACATGAATTTGCCTTTGCCCATTTGAGCGTGGTTATAGGGATAAGTACCCATATGCTCGCCCTTTGGATTGTGAGCGCTTTCAACGGTGACAACGCCGTCATTTTCACCGTATTTGTCCAGCAGGAGATGACCGAAATACATTCTTGACAGCTCGTCAGCGCCGCCGTTTCCGGCAAAGGTTTTGATTGGTGCGACGTTATTTGGGCTGTTGTCTGTAATCTTACGAAATTCGCGCATACATACGGTCTGCATGGCAAAGCAGCCCGGGCTGTGCGCTTTTATTAATTCCGCAAAAGCCCATCCTACCGAACTGTAGGCGATATCCGCAAGCTGCGATCCCCAATGCGGCGTCGCGAGTGTAATAATGCTGTCTATGTTTTTATACGCGCCGAAATGAACAGCCGCAGCCTGTGAATCAACGCCGCCTTTGCTGTGTGCGACAATAGTCACCTTCGGCACATGAAAATAACTGCAGATATCGCTGATTTGCTTTGCCAGCAGTTCGCCGTTGCTCCACATATCGAGCGCTTTCCCGTCTGGAAATTTAAATCCTACCACAGCGGCTCGGAATCCGGCGTCCACAGCATTTTTATACATTGAGTTGTTTTCGAAAAAATGCTGCGCAACACCGCCCAATCCGGGAACAAAGACGACAACAGGTCCCGTCCCGCCCAAACTTTTGTCGGCATAAACCGCGGCTTTGTCACCGTATGTCAATATCACGTCAGGTTTGTCCATCCAAAGGCCCCCTCAAAAAGTGTCGGACTTCAATGTTACATGATATGATGGGAAACCTGCTTATGACATTGATTCTTCATAAACGGACGAATCAAACCTGCACGGACTGGTGAAGTAAAGATTAAACTGCCTTTTGAAGTATGTTTTTGGCTTTGTTTAATGAGGTTGTGGAAACATTCAAATGATAAAAGACTTGACTATAAGGAAAAAAGGGACGAGAATAAAAACAGCGGAGAAAATTCCGCAAAGGTATTGCCATTAACTAAGTCAGCGGTTTTATGCGAATATAACGGCGGGGAACGAAAAAGCTAAAACTGAACCAGCCGGTAACGCCATGATGGAACAAACATGAACTTAAATTGAAGCTGACCAGCATGTGGGCAATGCCTTATATCATTCATAAATTTATCAAGAGGGTTTTATATAAATGATTAAAAAAGAAACGTTAAAAATAGCGGGCATGTCCTGTGCGGCATGCGCTGCAAGGATAGAAAAGGGGCTTTCAAGGCTCGACGGGGTTAAGTCTGCCAACGTAAACCTTTCTTTGGAGCGCGCGACGGTCGAATACGACGACAGCGTGACAAATAGGGATGAGCTTGAAAAGGTCGTGACAAAGCTCGGCTATTCTGTGATAAAAGAAAAGGCCACGAAAATAGCGGTGCTTAATGTCAGAGGCATGACCTGCGCGTCATGCGCTGCGAGGATAGAAAAAAAGCTTTTGCGGACTGACGGTGTTACGACTGCCGCCGTCAATCTGGCTACCGAAAAGGCTACGGTCGAATACGACCCTGCCAAAATTAAAGTATCGGACATAATCAAAGCCATTGAATCGCTCGGATATAAGGCAGAAAGGGAAGAAGAGGTCACCTATGACGCTGAGAGGGAACAGCGCGAACGGGAAATCAGAAATCTCAAGTATTCTCTGATTGCATCTATAATACTGACTTCGCCGCTTCTGCTTTCAATGATTTTCTCTATGTTCGGCATTGATATCGCGTTTTTGCACAACCCATATTTCCAGCTTGCCATAGCGACGCCGGTTCAGTTTATAATCGGGTTCAGATTCTACAAGCATGCGTATTTTGCCCTGCGCTCAAAAAGCGCGAACATGGACGTACTTATCGCAATGGGCACCTCTGCCGCTTACTTTTATAGCCTCTATAATGTCTTTTTCGGTCAGATGAATGGTATGGGCGGCATGGGAAACCTGTATTTTGAGGCGTCGGCGGTGATAATAACACTGATATTGCTCGGCAAGTATCTTGAAACAGCGGCAAAGGGCAGAACGTCGGATGCCATAAAGAAACTTATGAAACTTCAGGCCAAAACAGCGCGGGTCATCCGCAATGGTGTCGAAGAGGATATCCCGCTCGAAGAAGTCGAAGAAGGGGATATAATTGTCGTCAGGCCGGGTGAGAAAGTGCCGGTTGACGGCAAAATCATCGAGGGAAGCTCATCCATCGACGAGTCCATGCTGACAGGGGAAAGTATACCCGTTGAAAAAGGTGTGGGCGACATCTGCATAGGCTCGACGATTAACAAGTTTGGTACGTTCAAATTCGAGGCTACAAAAGTCGGAAAGGACACTGTGCTCGCCCAGATTGTAAAGATGGTCGAGGAAGCCCAGGGCTCTAAGGCGCCGATACAAAAGATTGCAGACAAGGTTTCGGGCATATTTGTTCCTGCCGTTATCGGCATCAGCATTATAACCTTAATCGGCTGGCTTATTGCGACGGGCGATGTTACAAAGGCGCTCATAAGCGCGGTATCGGTTCTCGTCATCGCGTGCCCCTGTTCGCTGGGACTTGCTACTCCGACGGCCATTATGGTTGGTACAGGTAAAGGCGCAGAAAACGGTATTTTGATAAAAGGCGGGGAGTATCTCGAAACCGCCTATAAAATAAATGCTGTTGTGTTTGATAAGACCGGAACGATTACAAACGGAGAACCAGAGGTTACGGACATTATATCGCTTGGTAACCTTACGGAAATTGAAATATTGAAGTTTGCCAGCGCGTCGGAGAAAAAATCAGAGCACCCGCTCGGTGCCGCAATCTTCGAGTACGGGAAAAAGGAGCTTTCGGATATTCCTGATCCAGAAAGATTCGAGGCTATACCCGGACGCGGGGTCAAGGCAGTTGTGAGCGGCAGAGAGGTGCTGTTGGGTACGCGAAAGCTGATGTCAGAACATAATATCAGTTTGGCTGACACGGAAAAGACGCTCGAGTCGCTTGAAGACGACGGAAAAACAGCTATGCTCATGGCGGTTGACGGTGCGCTTGAGGCAGTTATTGCCGTTGCAGATACCATCAAAGCACACTCAAAGACTGCGATTGATGAGCTTGCCGACATGGGAATTTCGGTATACATGATAACGGGCGATAATGAGCGGACTGCAAACGCTGTTGCCAGTAAGGCAGGTATCAAAGACGTACTTGCCGAGGTTCTGCCGGAAAACAAGGCGGCAGAGGTTGAAAAGCTCAGAAAATCGGGTAAAATAACAGCAATGGTAGGCGATGGCATTAACGACGCACCGGCTCTCGCGACAGCAGACATCGGTATGGCAATAGGTACCGGAACAGATGTCGCCATAGAGGCCGCCGATATAACCCTGATGAGCGGTGACCTGAGAACTGTCCCAGCGGCGGTTAGGCTTTCGAGGAAAACCATGCGCAAAATAAAACAAAACCTTTTCTGGGCATTTTTCTATAACGCAATAGGTATTCCATTTGCGGCTTTTGGTTTTCTAAATCCGATGATAGCCGGTGCTGCTATGGCGTTCAGTTCTGTTTCAGTCGTCACAAATTCACTTACTCTCAAAAGGTATGACCCCAAGAGAGCAGGATAACGCAAAAAGGCAGAAGCGAATGACAAAGTGTCGAGCGGGGATGTGCCTAAAATCACAGACAAGTAGCTAATGCGAATTTATAATTAAGGAACAAATTTAATTTTGGAGGATTCATTATGGCAAAGGTAACAAAGGTGCTTAATGTAAACGGTATGTCGTGCAGTCACTGCGTAAACGCTGTAAAAACGGCGGTTGGAGGCCTTGACGGTGTCGACAACGTCGTTGTAGACCTTGAAGGCAAAACAGTGACTGTCGAATTTGACGCTGAAAAATTAACCGTCGATGATATAAAAAACGCCATCGAGGACCAAGGTTATGACGTTGTTTGACGGCAATTTGAAAGTTATGTAGGGCCGTATCAAATGCTGTTATTCAGCAATTTGATACGGCCCTTCGTATTAGCAGTAGTTTACTGTAGATTCATACGGTGAACATCATTGGTTCTACCGCGCAGCACTGGTTTTTGTGCAAAAATGAACGCGCCCGCATTTTTCGGGCGCGTCATGCTTTTGCACGATTGTATTAGAGAACACCCTGTGCAAGCATTGCATCGGCAACTTTTACGAAACCAGCAATGTTAGCACCGGAGACATAGTCCTTCGGACGGTTGTATCTTTCAGCCGCGTCTGAAACGTTCTTGAAGATATTCTCCATAATGCCTTTGAGCTTTGCATCAACCTCTTCAAACGTCCAGGAAAGACGCATGCTGTTCTGGCTCATTTCAAGAGCTGAAGTCGCGACACCGCCAGCGTTAGCAGCCTTGCCGGGTGCAAACAGAACATTGTGGCTCTGCAGATATTTAGTAGCGTCAATGCTTGTCGGCATATTGGCGCCTTCTGCAACTGCGATTACGCCGTTCTTAACGAGTTCCTTAGCGTCATCGAGGAGCAGCTCGTTCTGTGTTGCGCAAGGCAGAGCGATATCGCAAGGTGTAGTCCAAACACCTTTGCCGTCGTGATAGACGGAATTCGGACGGTAATTCTTATACTCATACAAACGTCCGCGTTTGACTTCTTTAATCTCCTTGATTGCGTTAAGGTCAATACCATCTGGGTCATAGATCCATCCGGTAGAATCGCTCATTGTGACGACCTTGCCGCCGAGTTGCTGAGCTTTTTCGCAAGCATAGATTGCGACATTACCGGCACCTGAAATAGCAATGGTCTTGCCCTCAATTGACATGCCATTTTTCTTCAGCATGGCGTCGGTGAAGTAAAGCAGGCCATAACCTGTTGCTTCTTTACGGGTTAATGAACCGCCGAAGGTCAAGCCTTTTCCTGTAAGTACACCTGAATATTCGTTTTGAATACGTTTGTATTGGCCAAACAGATAGCCAATTTCACGGGCTCCTACTCCGATATCACCAGCAGGAACGTCCGTATCAGGGCCGATGTGACGATACAGCTCAGTCATAAAGCTCTGGCAGAAAGCCATAACCTCGCGGTCGGATTTGCCCTTCGGGTCGAAATCAGCACCGCCCTTGCCGCCGCCGATTGGCAGCCCGGTAAGAGAGTTTTTGAAGATTTGTTCAAATCCCAGGAACTTCAAAATGCTCATGTTTACTGACGGATGGAAACGCAGGCCGCCTTTGTACGGGCCGATAGCGTTGTTAAACTGAACGCGGTATCCGCAGTTAACCTGAACCTTTCCGTTGTCATCTACCCACGCTACGCGGAACTTAACCTGTCTGTCAGGCTCAGTTATTCTCTCGATAATACCGGCCTCTTCATATTGTGGGTTTTGTTCAATAACGGGAGCAATTGTCTCCAATACTTCCGTTGCAGCCTGAATAAATTCAGGCTCATTCTTGTTTTTAGCAATTAACTTCTCCAATTGGTCACTAACGTAGCTCATATTTACGCCTCCAGAATTTGATGTAATTTATTCTAACATAACTAAAAGCTCATTTCAATATGATTATGAATTTTATAAAACAAAAAGTTGCAAAAAGTAAAAAATCAACGAATTTAAAGTGTACAAAGCGCACAATATATTTCTCTTCTATGGCAAGCAGAAAATGTCAAACTGGATATACAACGATTCAAAAAAGCTTCATCACTGTTTATGAGTCACCTTTTTTCAAAAATCCAGCAGAACCCGCACTAATCTAATATTCTTATATGTAAGCAATACTGTAAGCATATTCTACTGTGATATGTATAAACGGAATTTCTATAAAAAAACATCTAAACTACATAGAATAAAACCGCATAAAAACAACTAAGAATTTTATGTCAAAAAATGAGTTTTGTGCAATTTAAGTAATTTGTTATTTCAAAAATGCAGTTTTATCTGCAACTGATTGCTTAAATTTTCTTGTTGGTATACACAAACTTATGATAAGCAAAACCCCCGCCGAATTTCGGCGGGGGTTAGTATGTATACGTATTATTAACTTTTATGAGATTATCTTTCTTTTATGATTGAAAAAACAGCGATACCTAATATTATCAATACAATTAAACCTATCGGCAATATATAGCTATACAAATATCTTGTGGTTGAGGTTATATCCTATCTTTTTTCTTTACGAGCCTTTGCTCAACCACTTTACCTCCCTTCTATGTGTATATAGTAACATATTCACATATAAATGGCAATATATTACTATAAATAAACCCGTCTGTCCAGACGGGTTTTTGACTTTAAATCAATATTTTGGATTTGTTTGTGCCGCTGACCGGACTCGAACCGGTATAGTAATGCTACCGAGGAATTCAATTTCGGCCCTCTCAGCAGTCAATACACCAGAAAGGAACGTATATAAAGCTTATATTTGTGATTAAAGCTTTATATTTTCAGAAGGCGATGCAAACGGGCCTGGAATAACTTGAATACCACGATGATTTCCAAAGTAGTCCGCGTCAAACTGTATCGGTGTTCCATCCGGGTTCTCATAGTATTCTTCCGGTTCAAAGGCTTTGCCGAGAATTCCGGTATTAATCATACGGTCGCTGAAATTATTGATATAATCAAATACATTTGTGTTTAGATAATATTGACCGTCTTTTTCTACAAGTTCAACCTTAACATCCTGATCATTCTCAACTACCAAGCCGTTAACCTCATTTTTCCACGGTTTAGCACCGTTTAGATATACATTTCCTTCACTCCAGATCGGCAGATGACCTGAATGAGCAGGTTCTAAAGCTCTCATATTCGGACGCTTAGTAAAGTCAAACTGCGAAATCCATTCATCATAGGTTGGGTACTCATCGAAAACGTGCGTGCCGACGAGCCTGTTTTCCTTTATAATATGCTGAGCGTCTTGATCATCATATGTCACATAGTCTTCAGAAGGCCACTTCTGAACAAAAATATTGTTGTAGAACCGGTTGTCACCATGAAGAATCGTCATGAAGCCCATAACTTCAGTACGATGCGGTATGTGATATGGTGTATAGCGTGTACCGGTGCCCTCGCCAACACAGGTAAATGCGCCGCAGATAAGGTTGTGAACCATAGCTACGCCTTGTGTCGCGAAACGAAGGCTGACATCTGAGAGCAAAATATTATTGTCAATTAGGGTTGGGCCATGGCTGACTTCAACAAATATATCCTGCGACATCATGCTTCCCGGAAGATTTTTGGCATACGGCGGCCTCTGATTATCATGAAGCAGGTTTTGGGTAATACGTGTGCCCTGAGCTTCCCAGTCACACCAGATTCCCATTGTGCAATGGTGGATGTGGTTGCGGCGTATTAGCACATCAATAGCCGCGTGCATTTTAATTCCTGCAATCTCTGCTCCGCCAAGTTCCATCATATTATTGATGTGGTGGATATGGTTGTCCTCAATTACACTAAACACACCGCCCATACGGCCGATAATACCGCCCTGTTGGCAGTGGTGAATATTACAGCGGCGAACAATATGGCTACCGATATTTTCTTTCAGCCAACCGTGATACTGACCACGGCAAACCGCGTCACGTTCCATCTGTGTGGGACTTTTTACCTGCTTATATGTGAAGTAATGATCGTTATCAGGATCAAGATATTTGCCCAGAGAAATGCCGGCGCACTTGCTGTTTGAAATTTCGCAGTCTTCGATGATCCATCCTTTGCTCCAGTGAGGGCCGATCATGCCATCTTGAAAAGCTGCGGGTGGTGCCCAGGTAGTGGCAGCTTTATCAATTTTGAATCCTCTGACTGTAATATAGCCGACACCTGTTTTAGATGGCATAAAGCACCTGCGGCGAACATTGATTTCTACGTTCTCCTTATTCGGATCAAGTCCCTGGAAATTAGCATAAATTATAGTTTCATCGGTATTTGTGTCTTGTTCTGCATACCACTTATAAATAGATTCTTCCGGTACCCAACTGCATTCATAAACTTCGCCTTTAATGCACTCTTCTAATGTAGTGGCTTCATACATCGCCTTGTCATTTAAATAAACACAGCCGGTATGCTTATTGGGAGTTGCGAAATACCAGTCTCCATATACTAAAGTAGTATAAGGATTATAGTCGCCGAAAACGCTGTTTGGAATCCTGCATACCCAGACATTTCCCTTGTAATGCTTCCAGTTCTTTACCTGTTCCGCACCGGTAATTACAGCACCGAGAGGTGTTGTACTGATATATGTGATACGGGCATCTTCAGTGCCGGCATGTACCGGATCTACATATTCTCGGTAAATACCCGGCGCTACCAACACTTCATCACCCGGACGCGCCAGCTTCGCAGCCTCATTGATCCGCCGGAATGGCCTTTCCATTGAACCATTGCCGTCTTTCGCAGCATTTACATCAACATAGTACCTCATGGACAATCCCCCATTATTAAATTAATATATTAGGGTTCAACTATATGCGTCTAATTATACCTAAGGAATTTGCATAATTCAACGTTATTATTATCTAAATTTATTGCACAATTTTGCACAATAATAACGTTAGCCTAGTGATAAATATTTTTAGCCTTTAATGCAACAAGGGATTATCCCTTATTGGGGATAATCCCTTAAAACTTATTAGTTATTTTTTATCGCGAATTATGCCACGAATTATGCCACTCCGATTAATTTAAAGCATTTTGAACTGTTTTTATAAGTTTGTAATTAAATCAATAAATCCCCGTGAAACCGCATAAATACAAGTTTTAGGGATTTTTCTTTGGTGACGCGAAAGCAGCTCGTACAATCGAAAATACAATCGAAAATCTGATTAACCCTCTTAATGCTAAAAAAGATAAGGACGTCATATGAATAAATATAGGGAGCACAGTTAAAATCACTGTGCTTTTTTAACATTTAAATAAAGACCAAATAAAGACCAAAAGTCATGTTTATAGCAGTGAGAAGATTGTAAGCAAAAAAATAGAACCCGCACAACCTAAGACGGTGTGCGGGTTTATTGTTGGTGCCGCTGACCGGACTCGAACCGGTATGGTATTGCTACCGAGGGATTTTAAGTCCCTTGCGTCTGCCTATTTCGCCACAGCGGCATATATTAAATTAACGCTTCTAACTGCAATCATTAAATTCGAGAGCAACTGAGCAATTGCAGCTTTATAATACTATCACAAAATAAGCATATTTTCAAGGTAATTGCATAAAAAATATCAGACCGAATTATAAAATCGTTGTTAAGAGGGCATACTCTATATGAAAAATTTTGAAGCGGAGAGAAAAAATGCCTGAGACAAAGTATTTTAACATCGCAGACCGCTTTGTGCAGTGGAAGATGAACCATGCGCTTTATGAGATGGTGCAGGGAGTGGAAAAAAACTATAATAATATAAGCGTTATCTGCATCGGGACAGACAGGTCAACAGGGGATAGTTTCGGGCCATTGACTGGGCACATGCTGTCAGGGCTATCACTATTGGAATTTGACCTTTACGGTACGCTTGAACATCCAGTTCACGCATTGACTTTGCCGGATGTATTGAGCGGAATTGATATTGAAAACACCCTTGTGATAGCTGTCGATGCCGGTGTAGGCGATCCCGATATGATAGGGAATATAGGTATGAGCTTCGGGCCCATAAAACCTGGAAGCGGGCTTGGAAAATCTTTGCCAGATGTTGGCGATATATCGCTTACGGGGATCGTAGCGATGGGTGGCTTAGCACCGTTTATTATGCTTCAGAACGCCCCGCTTGGTTTAGTTTACAGTATGGCCGAAAAGACCTTTTTTGCAATTCAGTATGCACTCAGCTCCCTCCAGCTTAGGCATAGAAGGCAGAGGAGAAACAGGATATTTTATCCCGCCTAAAATATCTTACACATCTAAAGTTTTCTTATAAAGTTCGGAACGGCTTATGCCTGTTTCTTTTGCTGCGCGCTTAACAGCTTCCGGTCGCGTCATGCCCATATCCATATACATTTTCACAAGTTCCTCGCCGCTTAAATCAGTTCCCGATTCTGCGTCATTGTTTGCAGCATTTTCGTCAGCGCCTTCAACGACAAGGACGAATTCACCGCGCGGCTCGTTTATTGAAAAGTGTTCGATGGCACCCGACAGTGTAGTGCGGATAACCTCCTCGTGAATTTTAGTCATTTCGCGGACAATTGAGATACGCCTGTCGCCGAGAATATCGAGCATATCCTTAAGCGTTGCGCGGAGTTTGTGCGGCGCTTCATAAAATATCAATGTGCGAGTATCTTTGCAAACCGCTTTGAGCCTGTCTCGGCGGCTTTTTTTGTTGGCGTCAAGAAATCCCTCGAATGCAAAGCGCCCTGTAGGCAAACCCGACAGGGCAAGCGCTGAAACGGCTGCGCAAGGACCCGGAACAACGGCAATAGGAATACCGCGTGAGGCACAAAGCGCCACAAGATCCTCGCCGGGGTCTGAGATTGCTGGCATTCCGGCATCGGTCACGAGCGCGCAGGTTTCACCAGATTCGATTCTCTCGGCGATTTCTTCTCCGCGCTTAAATTTGTTATGTTCAAAATAGCTTATCATAGGCTTTTTAATATTAAAATGGTTCAGTAACTTTAGCGTGACCCTTGTATCTTCCGCTGCGATAAAATCTGCATTTTTCAAGGTTTCAATCGCTCTTTCAGAAATATCGCCGAGATTGCCTATCGGCGTCCCGACGAGATATAAAATTCCGGCCATTTTTTCCTCCAAATATAGAAAACCAGATTAATGGTCTGGCTTAAAATTATCATAAACATGATTAATGGGCTTATTCATGCTGAAATTTGTTGTAAATTGCGCTCATTTCAGACGAATATCCTCCGTCATCGCTTTCCACAATAAGCGCAGGTTCGGCCAAAAGCCCCGGTTTCGCGCCTTTTTTGCCCTCAACAAGAACAAGCCATGGCTTTGTATCAACGCGCTGCTGGACGAATCTGAGCCGCTTAGGCTCAATCCCTTTTTCCCTCATGAGACAGATTATGTCTGCGAGCCTTTCGGGTCGGTGGCAAAGACACAGCCTCCCGCCACCTTTTAATATGCGTGAGGAAGTTTCAATGATGTCGCCAAGCGTGCAAGCCAGCTCATGGCGTGCTATACGTGCAGAGGTGCTGCGGCTTATTCCGCCTGTTCCGGCCTGCTTATACGGGGGATTACAGGCTACGAGATTATAGCAATCATTATAGCTGCTGTCAAGTGCTCTTAAATCAGCATTAATGGGGTGGATATTGCTGAAGCCGTTAATCTCAGCGGATTTTTCGATAAGCCGGACGGCGTCGCTTTGAATCTCGACGGCGTCAATCTGTCTTGCCCCGCCTTCACATGCCCAGAGGACAGCTATAATACCGCAGCCAGAGCATAGGTCGCAAAGCCTTTTTGCCGCTTTTGGGGCAGCAAAATCTGAAAGGAGTATTGCGTCGGTGCCAAAGGTGTGATTTTTAGAAGTGACAGCAAAAAAACCACCTCCGAGCGGCTCGATTTTTTCCTCCAATGGTTCAAACTGCGGCATTACATTAACCTCCAAAATCATAATTCCATATGACAAAAGAACCTGCGCTGTGACACGCAGGTTCATTATGTATGTGCTTTTTTACATTATTTCTGCTTTGGAGCATCGACCGGGCAAACACTCGCGCAAGTTCCGCAGTCGACACAAACACTCTCATCAATAATGTAAGTATTATCGCCTTCCGTGATGCACTCTACCGGGCATTCAGAAGCGCAGGCACCGCACTTGATGCATTCTTCGCCTATTTCGTATGCCATAATTAGCACCTCCTTGAAATTCATATATTATTCTATCACAATATTGGCTAATTGCAAGATAAAGCTGTGTAATAATAATTTTTATTAAATTTTTTATTCATAATAGTTTATAATATTCGATAAATGTGTTTAAATTTTGTTAATTATTTTCGAGATCCTCAAGGATTTTTTCTTCCTCTTCTTCCAGTATTTCGTTGCCTATCTCGTTATCATTATCATTGTCATTATCATTCTGAACATCGCGCAAAACCTCTACCTCGTCGCGTTTAAAGGTTTTAACAGGGATGTCCGAACCTTCAAGTTTAACCTTTAGCATACCGGTGAGGAGGGCGACTTCCTCAATTGTTCCGTTGCCGTCCGGGGTTTTTACATACGCGCCGACTTTGGGGGTATTTTTAATCAAGTCCTCATATGCTTCATGCTCATATTTAAGGCAACACATCAGTCTGCCGCAGGTGCCAGAAATTTTAGTCGGATTAAGGGATAATCCTTGTTCTTTTGCCATCTTAATTGAAACGGGCTGAAAATCGCCTAAAAAAGTGCCGCAGCAGAACGGCTTGCCGCAGATACCGAGGCCGCCGAGCATTTTTGCCTCGTCGCGCACGCCAATCTGCCGCAGTTCGATACGGGTGCGAAAAACCGACGCCAGGTCTTTTACCAGCTCGCGAAAATCAATTCTGCCGTCCGCGGTGAAATAGAACAAAATTTTGTTGTTGTCGAATGTATATTCGACGCCTATGAGTTTCATGGCAAGCTTGTGGTCAGCTATCTTTTTAAGGCAGATGCGGAAAGCCTCTTTTTCTTTCCGCTCGTTTTCTTTAACGTGCAAAAGGTCCTCTTCTGTCGCAGCTCGTATGACACTCTTGAGCGGTTTTACGATATTCTCGTCGTCGACCATACGATTCGGCATAACGACTTCGCCGCATTCAATGCCGCGAGCGGTTTCAACGATGACATGGCTGCCAGCAGTAAATTTTATATTATTTGGATCAAAGTAATAAACTTTGCCGACACTTTTAAATCTAACTCCGATAACTTCTGTCATTATATTTATCATCCCTTTCTTACCTGTATTTCGGTTCTATCGATGTGAGGAATTGTAATGTATAAATGAATAAGGGCTCTAATGAAAATTGCGCCATAACTGTGAAAACAAAGCGGTCACGTGAAGAGTTACATTAGCGTACATATCAGCGGCTTTCTGCGAATCAAGCGCCGTATTAAGTGCATTGAATATTTTTTTGAGCGGGGCGCTGCGCGATATAGCGGCGGCCTCTGCGTCAAAACCTGAAAGCGTGGCCCTGCCGCCGTTTCTTACTGAAATAGCGTCTCTGAACAGTGCAGGTAGCAATTCGAGAAACGCGTTAAAAAGGTCGCTGTCCTTTTCGAGCCTGCCTGACAGGCGGATAAACGAATAGAGGTCAGTCGAACATAATGCTTTTGTAAAGGCGGACATAAAATCTGAAATTTCGGAAAATCCTTCACTGAGCATTATCTTCGCGCGCCCGATATTGCCGCCTGAAATGTGTGCGGCACGCAGGGCATCTTCTCTGGCGATTCCGTCGGAGGCGAGTGCCAAGACAGCTTCTTCATCGGTCACCGCCCCAACCGATACCATCTGGGAGCGGGACCGTATGGTTTCAAGCATATGTGACCTTAAGTCACACGTCAATATAAACAAGACATAAATGGGGGGCTCTTCGAGAATTTTTAAAAGAGCATTTTGGGCCTGCTCAGTCATATTTTGCGCATCTGCAATTATATAAACCTTACGTGAAGCATCATTTGGCTTTACATACGCGTCAAGCCGAATTTGACGGACAATATCGACGCCGATAGTACGCGTGCTGCCGTCTGCACCATAGAGCTTGATATCTGGGTGAGCGTGGGCAAAAGCGTTTCGGCACTGCCGACATACCCCGCAAGGCACTTCGCCGTCTGACTGACATACAGCGGCAGCCGCGAGGATGCCTGCAAGTGTCTTTTTGCCAGCACCTCGCGGCCCGTCGATCAAAATTGCATTTGGTATTCTGCGATTATCAAACATACCAGAAAGAATAGTTTTTGTCCTGTTATTACCATAAAAACCGTTAAAACGCATCAGACTTTTTCAAACCTTTCAACGTTGAGGACAAATATAGTTGCTCCACCGACAGTTACTTCTACCGGGAAAGATGTATACAGACCGACTCCATATGAAGCGGACGTTGGCATCATCTGACTGCGTTTGCGGCTGTGTTTTGCAATTATGTCCATAACCTGCTGAACTTTATCGTCGTCGACACCAACAATAAATGTTGTGTTGCCGGCCATAAGAAATCCGCCGGTTGTGGCCAGTTTAGTTACTGAAAAACCTTCACGTGTAAGGCCGGAGGACACCATGGCGCTGTCGTCGTTGCTGACGATGGCGAGTATTAACTTCATAACGAGCCCCTCCCTTGTGTTTTTCACAATTTTATTTTACCACTTTTAAATTTAAAACACCATAGCTTTTTATAGCAGAAGCAATTTCATGTGAAATAAGTTCTCCGGGCATGACGAGGGGAACACAAGGGGGACACGGACACACTGCTTGAGCCGCAATGCGTCCTATACAGTTGTCTACTGATACTGTTTCGCTGTCGGCAAAAACCGCCTGTTTTAGTGGCATAACTGTTTCTGGTACAACATTATAATACTTACCTGGCGGAATGCCTTTACTCCTCTCTAATAAGCAGATTGCCTTTTTGAGGCGCTCAAAATCCTCATCAGAGTTAAAAGGCGAGGGTATGAGAACAAGGTGCCTCTCATCGCTCATTTCCAGGGATATTCCATTTTCCCTGAACAGCAATGCGGCACTGTTGCCGTTGATACCGCATGACGCTGTGTCAATTACGATTCTTGTAGGATCAAAAACGGCTTCCTTTGGTGTAAAAAAGCCCAGACTGTCACAAAGCTCCCGTATAGATTTTACCTTTTCGATTAAACCTTCAAAAGCCACATTGCCGTCCTTTTCCATCCAAGCCCGGGCTAAATCAAGTGAAAGCATAATAAGATAAGAGGGGCTTGTCGAACCGAACAGAGTCATCGCCGCTTTGCCGTCGGATTTAGAAAAACGCGGCGAATTTATATGCAAAAAGGCGCCTCCTGTGAGAGCGGGAAGGGTTTTGTGAGCGGAGTCGCACGTCATGTCGGCTCCGTTTTCTATTGGATGCATTTTTTTGCCGACAAGCTTTAAGTGCGCCCCGTGGGCGTTGTCGACGAGCAAAGTGAGATTATGCCTTTTGCATACCTCTGAAATGCCCTTTATATCCGAGATAATGCCGTAATAGTCGGGACTGGTGATAAAAACGGCGACAGCGTCGGCGTTACTGACAGCCGCCGTTTCTATATCTTCTGGCGCTATAGAGCCGGGGAGCGCCGAGCCCTCAAAGGGCCTGGGGTATACCCAAACTGGCTCAAGTCCCAGCAATGCCATTGTGTTTACCACTGAACGGTGGATATTGCGCGCACAAATTACCTTGCCGCCGTCTTTTGAAACAAGACGCAGCATCGCTTGTATGCAGAGCGTCGAGCCGCCCGCCGAAAAAAGCGTTTCACGGCAGCCGTAAAACGCCGCGGCCAGTTTTTCCGCTTCAAGTATTGCGCCCTCGTCATCAAAAAGGTTGTCGGTTTCAGGCAGCTCGGTTACGTCAAAGCAAAGCGCCTGTCCGAAGATTTCAGAGAGGGGCGAGGAAACGCCCTTATGCCCGGGCATATGGAATCGCGCGAGCTGCCGCCTGCTATATTCCAATAATGAAGCCAAAAGTGGAGCATTATATATATTTTCGTTCAACATCTGCGTTTATAAAGAGAGGGTTGGCGTCAAAAGCGGCCAAATCGCCCTCATGGCACTCAATTTCTGTAACATCCAGTATAACGCTGCACATGCCGACTCTTCCTATTACGGCAGCTCTTTTGCCGTTTACTGTTGCGTAAAGCTTTCCCTTTCCGAACAGGCGTAAGAAATCGTGGAAACCGTCCCGCATGACGTCGCGGAACCGGTAGGTATCGGCTTTTTTCTGTGTAAACAGCCCTTGAGCGTATCCGACTGGAACAACGGCAATGCGCGTCGGCTTTTTTGTCTTGTAAGTATTGGCATAGCCTATATTGTGACCAGCGGGGAGCCAGCGGACATCGCAGATACTGCTTTGCAGATGTCCAACTTGCTTCAGCTTTACCTTAGTTTTGACGCCTGTTCTGCCGATAAGAGCGGAACCGCAGCGGACCGCGTCGAGCCGGAGTTCCGGATAGAGGAGTGCGGCGTTGGAGTTTGCAATATGGCGCATACCGGGATTTACGCCG
Organism: [Clostridium] cellulosi; assembly: GCF_036762875.1. Classification (NCBI taxonomy): domain Bacteria; kingdom Bacillati; phylum Bacillota; class Clostridia; order Eubacteriales; family Oscillospiraceae; genus Ruminiclostridium; species [Clostridium] cellulosi. Next base: position 59,078 of record NZ_JBAIZF010000019.1, read on the forward strand.
GCTTTTTCAAGCGTATTAAGGCAGCTTTTGAAAAGGGCAAACTGCTGCATTACATGCTTGCGGTTTTTTGCGAAACTGAATGAAAGATGTGTAAAGGTACCGCAAACGATAAGATTTTTCAGGTATTTGGCGGCTTGGGCCGCTTTGTCTGCATCCTGCGGCAAGAATCCGAAACGGCCCATTCCTGTGTCGAATTTTATATGAACCCGGCATTTTACGCCGTGCTTTTCCGCTATGCCGTTTAAAAGAACCCCGTTTTCATAAGAAGCGAGAGTGGCAGTTATGCCGTTTGAAATAATTTGTTCGACTTCTTCTTCTGTTCCATAAGGGGTCAGGAGCAAAATCTCCGCCTGAGGAAGGACTTTTTTGAGGACCAGCGCTTCTTCAAGACGGGAAGCGGCAAAAAGCCTCGCCCCAGCGTCCCAGAGAATGCGAGCCGCCTCAGTTTCGCCCATACCATAGGCGTTGCCTTTTAAGACCGGTATCACGCACACGCCTGTTTCATCTCTAATGGCGTTGTAGTTGTCAGCAATGTACTGTTTTTCCACAACAAGCGTAGTCACTTTACACAGTCCTTCCATTTTATACGTAAAGCAATTACTAAAGAAAAAGCAATTGCCTTATCAATCCGTTTGTATTGATGTGCGAAAATTAGAAATGCGTTAAATGGTGAGATTATTTACCGCTGTCAATTGCGGTGCCTGCGGTTCTTGATATGGCGGGCTTTTTTGAGAGCCTTGATTCCGAAATCGACAAACATAGCGACGGGCCGGTTCAGAACGAGGTCGAATTCACCGCAGAACTCAGTCAAATCGCCGCCGAAGCCTTTTTTGAAGCGATAAAGGCCATAAAGCGGATTGTCCGGTGAAAGGTCGCCGGATACGCCGCGGAAATCATAGATCCGGCACTTATTTTCAATAGCCCAGCGGATCATTTCCCATTGAAGCAGATAGTTGGGCATCATATTGCGGTAATTGTTAGATGACGCGCCGTAGTTATACCATACCTTGTCTCCGTAATGAATAGCCAAAGTTCCAGCAATCGGGATGCCTTGATAATATGCCATGTAAAGGCGCGCCTGTTCGCCGAAAGCGTCAAGCATACCTTCAAAATACTCTAAAGGCCGGGTGGCAAAACCGTCTCTCTTGCCTGTTTCTTCCATGAGTTTGACAAAGTCCGGCAGCGCTGATTTATCCATTACTTTGACTTCAACATTGTGTTTTTTGGCAACGCGAATGTTATAGCGGGTCTTTGAATGGAAAGCGGCAAAAATCTCATCCTCGGTTTTACCCTCTATATTGAGCCTGAATACGAAGCGGGGCTGAATGCTGTCGAAATTTTTGCCGTCGCCGTGCAGCTCGAAGCCAAAGGATCCCATGATTGCCATAAATTCTTTGTCGCTCGCCAGCACATCAGGATCCATTTTTAAGATATATGATTTATATTTTATTGCGAGAGCCCTTGCCCCGCCGATTAATGCGGCAATAACATTCTTGTCATGAATGTCGCAGACAGGGCCGCGCGGCGCATACATTATAGTAAAGGGAAGACCAGGCACTTTTCTTATCAGCAAAGACAGGCCACCGATAATTTCGCCTTCGGCATTTCTCTCAACAACGGCCTCCCATTTCCAATCTTTTTTAACTTTACCCCATTCGGGACCCTGCATAAAATGGCCTTTGGGATTGCTTTCTATAAATCTTTTGTATTCTTCAAGGTTTTTTTGTGATAATATTTCCAAAAAAGTCACTCCTCGGGACGATTAAATTCTATATATCCTGAAAATTATAACATTCATCAGCGTTAATTGCAACGCTCGTATATAAAAATTTGTAAAATAATTGTTTTATGCCGTAAATGCATTTTCTTTTAAAAAACGGCATTAATAAGAACAGGTACACTGCGAGTATATGCTTAATGTTCCCGCTGAGTTGTAATTCACATTTATATGTGATAAAATGAGAACATACTTCTTGGGCGGGGTGGTTTGTGTGGTTCGTGATGCAGGCTGTTATCGTGATATACTTGCAGCGAACGGCATTAAAGGGACCAGACAGCGGCTCGCAGTGCTGAAGGAACTTTATTCAAGTTCCGTTCCACTTACGGCTGATGATATATATATAAAAATCCATGACAAAGGGCAGGAAAACCTCAGTCTTTCTACTGTTTACCGCATACTTGACATGTTCGTTAAAAAAGAGATTGCTGTAAAGTCCGGATTGATTCAGGGCGGAAAAGCCCTCTATGAAGCTGTTACCGGTGTGCATCGTCATAACCTTATTTGTATAAAATGTCATAGGATGATGTCATTTGACGGTTGTCCGTTAGAAAGCCTGGAAAAGGATCTTGAAAATTCCACTGGATTTCATATATCCGGCCATAGGATGGAAATTTACGGTATATGCCCTGAATGTGAACGTTCTAAATCATAGAATATAAAGGGGGAATAAGATCATGAAGAGATTATACAGATCCACGAAAAATGTAATGCTGTGCGGTGTCTGTGGCGGAATCGCCGAGTATATTGGCACAGATCCGTCGCTTATCAGGATACTTTGGATTATCTTGTCAATAGCGAGTATCGGTACGGGAATTCTTGCTTATATTGCCTGCGCTATAATCCTGCCGAAAGATATTGAAATAAATTAGTGCATTTGGCAAATCAGACAATCAGCGGCATTATTTGATTTGAAAAAATGTGTAAAGCGGGGAATTGTAATATTTCCCTGCTTTTTTATTTGAAAGTTTTAAAATATTAGTTTATACTTTTAACGTTACAGTTGTTCGTTAAATTAGCGCCGTATTTAGATTATTCTAAAACGACAGCAGGGAGGTTAATATGGTACTTACAGTAGACATCGGCAACTCTAATATTGTTGTAGGGGAATGGGAAGACGAAAAACTTAAGTTCGTTTCGAGAATTGAGACGGACAAGACCATGACTGAGGACAGCTACACAGTAAGGCTTAAGAATATTCTTGAGCTTTATGGTGTACAATATGAAAAAATTGAAGGCTCTATTGTCTCCTCGGTTGTACCTCAGGTTACGGGTTCGGTGGTCAATGCCCTTGAAAGGCTAATCGGCAAAAAGCCACTTATTGTCGGGCCCGGAATCAAAACGGGACTCAACATCAGAATTGACGATCCCGCTGAACTCGGCAGCGACTTGTGCGCTGACGCAGTTGGTGCGCTTGCAAAGTACCCGAAGCCTATAATTATTTTTGACATGGGTACTGCTACTACAATCAGCGTTATTGATGCGAAGGGCTGTTTGCTTGGTGGCGCTATCATTCCCGGGGTCAGGACAAGTCTTGATGCGCTTTCGCAGAATGCGTCACTGCTGCCTCACATTGGCCTTGAAGCACCGCGCGATTTGATAGGCAGAAATACGATAGATTGTATGAAATCGGGCGCGGTATTCGGCACTGCCGCTTTAATCGACGGCATGGCTCAAAGAATTGAGGAACGTTTGGGTCAAAAGGCCACGATTGTCGCGACCGGCGGCAATTCCAGTTATATTATCCCGTACTGCAAGAGCAAGATTATTTATGACGCAAATCTCTTGCTCGAAGGTTTAATTAATATTTATCGCAAAAACGTGACTAAATAAGTTATGTTTTTGCGTTAAATAAATAAATCGCGCCGCATCTTGCAAAAGAGCGGCAGCAAAGGGGTCTTACAAATGAACAACACTACAGCAAGTGGAATCAGAAACCAGAAAGTCCAAAAGATGGTGCAGCTATCTATGTGGACGGCGATAACCATTATTTTGGCGTTCGTCCCGTATCTCGGCTACATCAGTATAGGGCCGTTTAGTATTACGACGGTACATATACCGGTCATAATCGGCGCTATAATGCTTGGTCCCGCAGCGGGAGCATTTTTGGGCTTTGTATTCGGACTGACGAGCGTTATTCAGGCGACGCTCCAAGTGCCTATAACGGCATTTATTTTCAGTCCATTCGTGCCGTTGGGCAATTTCAAAAGCCTTATTGTTGCCTTTGTGCCACGATTACTTGTGGGTGTTTTCGCAGGCTATGTCTATCTCCTGATAAAGAAAAAGGATAAGCGCGGATATTTGGCGGCTTTAGTAGCAGGCATTGTCGGCTCGCTCACCAATACGATACTTGTTCTCGGCGGAGCATATATCTTCTTCGGTACAGAGTACGCCAACGCGACCAATATCCCATATAAGAGCCTGATTTGGGTCATCCTTTCGGTTGTGGGCACAAACGGCGTTGTTGAAGCAATTGCCGCGGCAATTACAGCGACAGCGATAGCAAAGGCTCTTTTCGCTTTAAAAAAACATATGTAAAGCCGTTGCTTTTTCCAATTTTATATGATATAATTTACAACACAATTTAATAACGCCCGTTAAAAGGGAGTAGCAAGACGCATTGGGTTTCACTCAATGTGCTCTACGCAAAATCAACATGTCGGCTCAATGTCAAAAAGTATAATGCTGAAGGGAAATCTTCTCTGAAGCGGTTGACTTTTTATGAGCTTGGTTTTGCGGCCATGATTGGCAGTCGAGACTTTTAACATAATTTCTATAAACGGAATTATGTTAAAAGTCTTTTTTATATACATACTAAAATAATGACTTTATTGCAAAACCACGTTAGCTGGACATAACATGGGGGAATTAAAATGTTGGCGAATCAAGCAACAACGTCGAAGAAGCCACTTTCAGAATCAAATTCAGCACAGATGTTATCAAATCCTGAAAAATTGACGGTAGAAGAAGTGCTTTCAAAGACAAATTCGCAAGCTGACGGATTAACGCAGAAAGAGGCGCAGGCGAGGCAAGAGCAATATGGAAGAAACGAACTTGCTCAGAAAAAGGGCAAAAGCCCGATAGTAAAATTTCTGCTTCAGTTCAAAGACCCGATGATTTTTATTTTGCTTGCTGCCGCGGTTGTATCAGCAATTTTGCAAGAAATCACTGACAGCGTTATAATTCTTGTCGTTGTAATTTTAAACGGCATAATCGGTTATATTCAGGAGGCAAAGGCAGAAAAAGCAATCGAAGCCTTAAAAAAGCTGTCGACGCCGAAAGCGCTTGTACGGCGTGAAGGTAAGACAGAGGAAATAGACGCTGCGCTGCTTGTACCCGGCGACATAGTCTTGCTGGAAGCAGGCAGAGTAGTACCCGCTGATTTGCGCCTTATTGAATCCTCAAACTTGAAAATTGAGGAATCGGCCCTGACAGGCGAATCAGTTCCGTCGGAAAAGGACAGCGGCTTTGTAGCAGACGGCGATATACCTGTCGGTGACAGAATCAATATGGCTTATATGACTACACCTGTTACTTACGGCCGCGGTGTCGGTGTTGTCACTGCAACAGGTATGAATACCGAAATTGGAAAGATAGCCAAAATTCTCGAGGAAGACAACGACGATACGACTCCGCTTCAAAAGCGCCTTGCCGACCTCGGAAAACTGCTGGGAATTTTGACTATTGGTTTATGTGTTGTATTGTTTTTGGTAGCTGTTTTGCAAAAGCGCGATGTTTTCGATATGCTTCTCACCGCCATATCGCTTGCTGTTGCGGCCATTCCTGAGGGGCTGCCCGCTGTTGTGACGATAGTGCTGGCTCTCGGTGTTCAGAGAATGGTAAAATCCCGCACAATAGTGCGCAGGCTTCCGTCGGTTGAAACGCTTGGTGCCGTCAACGTGATTTGTTCGGATAAAACTGGAACACTAACCCAAAACCGCATGACGGTTGTAAAGAGTTATTTTGACGGAAAAATTACCGCGCCCCAAGAACTTGACCCGCAAAATGCATCAATATATCTTGAAGGTTTCACTCTTTGCAATGACGCGTCAATAGAGGACGGCAAAGATATCGGTGACCCGACAGAAACAGCCCTTCTTTCAATGAGCAAGATTTTCTCGCTGACGAGAAAAGAGCTTGAAAGCAAATATCCTCGCATAAATGAGATACCTTTTGACAGCGACCGAAAGATGATGACAACAGTTCATGACTATGGTGATAAGAAAATATCTTATACCAAGGGCGCTCTTGACGTAATATTAAGACACAGCGATAGTATTTTTGACAATGGAAAAGTACGTCCGCTCGAAAAAGAGGATATAGATAAGATAAACGCTGCTTCTTCTGAGATGGCGCATGATGCGCTGCGAGTGCTTGCGCTGGCATTTCGAGAGAGCAATGGCGAGGCTGTGGAAGAAAACCTGTGCTTTGTCGGACTTGTAGGTATGATCGACCCGCCGCGTCCCGAGGCAAAGGAAGCGGTTGAAAGCTGCCGCAAAGCAGGGGTAACAACTGTTATGATAACGGGCGACCATAAAGAAACAGCGCTTGCTGTTGCCCGGGAAATTGGCATAGCGACTGACGTTTCCCAGTGCATTTCCGGTGAAGAACTGAACAAGATGACGCAAGAGGAACTGAATAAAAAGGTCTCAGGTTTGCGTGTATTTGCCCGCGTTTCCCCAGAACACAAGGTTATGATTGTAAAGGCGCTCAAAGCAAATGGCAATATCGTTTCGATGACAGGTGACGGAGTAAATGACGCGCCGTCGCTCAGAGCTGCAGACATCGGTCTTGCAATGGGCAAAACAGGTACGGATGTTGCAAAGGGTGCCGCCGATATGATTTTGACCGACGACAATTTTGCAACAATCAAAAAGGCGGTTGAGGAAGGCCGCAATATTTATAGAAACATTAAAAAGTCAGTCATATATCTGCTTTCGTCAAATATAGGCGAGATTGTGACAATGTTTATCGGCGTAATCGTTGGATGGCCTGCACCGCTTTCAGCGGTAAATATCCTTTGGGTAAACCTTGCGACAGACTCACTTCCGGCATTGGCGCTCGGCGCCGACCCGGGCACACCTGAAGTCATGAAAGAAAAACCCCGCTCCCCGAAAGAAAGTCTTTTTGCACACGGCGGCGTGCCGCTGCTTATAATATATGGGATACTGTTTGGCGCAATAACGCTGTTTGGATTTATTCTCGGTTGTTATGAAGCAACTTTCGGGCCTCATCTTTTCACATTTTCACAGCTTGAGCATATAGATTTCAGCAACATGAATGTTGTCAATGAGGGCCGCACATTCGCGTTTACAGCACTTGCAGTGTCGGAACTTCTGCACGCAATAGGAATGCGTGATGTTAAAAAGTCGATATTCCGCATGAACCATCTGAACAACTGGATGATGTGGGTTGCCGTCGGCGTAGGCATTGTTCTGCAGTTTATTGTTGTTCAGACGCCTATTAACCAAGTATTCAACACAAATCCGCTTACGTTTATCCAGTGGTTGACAGTATTGGGCCTGGCCGCGCTGCCGCTTGTTATGCATGAAATCATTGTCCTGTTTTTATTCCTGAAAAAGAAGTTAGCAGCAAAACAAGTAAACTAAAAGAATTTTTGATTTTGACTTGACAATGGATTTGTATGCCTATATAATGAAAATATAATTTAAATGCTATGACGAAGAGCGCATGGTTAAGTTGACTTCAGAGAGTCGGCGTTTGGTGCGAGCCGATGTTAACGACCGTTATGCGTATCACTTCCGAGCAGGTGTCCGAAATGGCCTTTGCCAGAGTAGTATCACACGTTTAGCCGCGTTAAGGTGATGGGCTTGTTGGAGCTCTTAGAGTGCGTAAATTTGTTTTACGAATTTGGGTGGTACCGCGGGATGATTAGCCCGCCCCATATATTGGGGCGGGCTTTGTTTTTTGTTTCAAAACACGATACCATTAAAAATTTAAAATCATAGAACAAGGGGGCTTAATTATGGAAACAACGATTAAGGAAATTGCGGAGCGCATACGCGGACTCAGGGAGATACTTGGTATTTCCGAGGAAGAAATGGCTAAGGTAACAGGCGTAACCTTAGAAGAGTATCGTGCGAGTGAGCGCGGTGAGAATGATTTCTCATTTACATTCATGCTGAAATGCGCCCAGCGCTTTGGCATTGACATTGTCGAGCTTATGACTGGCGAAAATCCGCATCTCTCCTTCTACACGATAACGAGAAGAGGAAACGGCCTTCCGATTCAGCGCCGCAAAGGTTTTGAATATTGTCATCTTGCTCCTTTTATTAAAAATAAACTTGCCGAGCCGTTCATTGTAACAGCTCCTTACAGCGAAGAAGAACAGAATAAGCCTATCAAGTATTCGACCCATGCGGGGCAGGAATTTGACTATGTATTAGAGGGCTCGTTAAAATGTGACCTCGATGGTCATATTGAGATATTAAATGCGGGTGACTCAATCTATTATGATTCAGGACACCGCCATGGAATGATAGCGACAGGCGGAAAGGATTGCGTATTTCTTGCAATAGTCATCACAGACGGAAAAAGCAAATAATAAACCAGCTTTATTCTTGCTTTTAGGAGGAGCTGGATGGGGGATATGCTATGCACGGAATTCATCTTAAGTATGTCAATGAAGAGTATGATAAAAACGGACTGCTGACCAAATTCAGTCTCAATATACCGGACGACTATAATTTTGCATACGACGTTGTTGATGAAATGGCAAGGCTTGAACCGAATAAGACAGCAATGATCTGGTGCAATGAATTCGGCGAGGAACATTATTTTACATTTGCGGACATCAAGCGCTATAGTGATAAAACCGCGAATTTTTTCACCAGCTTAGGAATCAAAAAAGGCGATATGGTAATGCTGGTTTTAAAGCGGCATTACGAATTTTGGTTCTCAATTATTGCTCTTCATAAAATCGGGGCGATAGCGATTCCGGGTACGGCTCTTCTTACGGCCAAAGATTTTGCATACAGATTTAATCTGGCGGGCATTAAAGCAATTGTCTGTACCGGTGAGGGCGAGGTTACAGATCATGTTGACGAGGCACAGAAAACCTCGCCGTCCCTAAAGATCAAAGTGGTTGCGAGAGGCAAAAAAGACGGCTGGGTATCGTTTACCGAGGGCATGGAGGCCGCAAGTGAAAACTGGAGCCGTCCGCAGGGCAAAGATGCGGTTTGCGCTAAAGACTGCATGCTTATGTATTTCACTTCAGGCACAAGCGGTTTGCCGAAACTGGTCGCACATGATTATTCTTATTCACTTGCCCATATTATTACCGCAAAGCACTGGCACCACCTCGACGAGAACTCACTGCATCTTACAGTTGCCGAAACCGGCTGGGGCAAGGCGGTATGGGGAAAGCTATATGGCCAGTGGTTAATGGAATCGACCGTATTCGTCTATGACTTTGAGAAATTCAATTCTGCCAACCTGCTTTCAAAAATTGAGCAGTACCGCATTACGTCGTTTTGCGCCCCGCCTACCATTTTTCGCTTCTTTATCAAGGACGGAATGGATGGTTATGACCTCTCGTCGCTGAAATATGCCACAATTGCCGGCGAGGCACTAAATCCGGAGGTATTCAATAGGTTTTACGAGAAAACCGGAGTTAAGCTTATGGAAGGTTTCGGGCAGACCGAAACGACACTTCTAATCGCAAATCTTTACGGTATGACGCCAAAGCCCGGGTCAATGGGCAAGCCTACTCCGCTTTACAATGTTGAGCTTCTCGACAGTGACGGAAAACCCGTCCCACCCGGAGATGTAGGTGAGATTTGCGTAAAGGTAGAAGAAGGCCAATACCAGCCGGGACTTTTCACCGGTTATTATAAAGACCCAGAGCGCACAAAATCCGTATGGCATGACGGTTATTATCATACAGGTGATACCGCGTGGCGCGATGAGGATGGTTACTTCTGGTATGTCGGCCGCACGGACGATGTTATCAAATCGTCAGGCTATCGTATCGGGCCTTTTGAAATAGAGAGCGTGCTGATGCAGCACCCGGCGGTACTTGAATGTGCCATCACCGGCGTACCAGACCCAATCAGAGGTCAGGTTGTCAAGGCTACCATTGTACTTACGAAAAACTATAAGCCTTCCGATGAGCTTGCTCAGGAACTCAAGGACTATGTAAAAAATCAAACCGCACCTTACAAATATCCTCGTGTCGTAGAATTTGTCGAGGAATTGCCTAAGACAATCAGCGGTAAGATTCGCCGCGCTGCTCTTAGGGAAAAGGATAATGCTGGTAAGGTTGGTTGACTCTCTGTAACATAAACCCCAATCAATTGTGATTGGGGTTTTCTTTTGCACGAAATTTGCTAATAAAATCTTATAACGATTGGAAAATGACAAATTGTAAAAAATCAAACTTGCTGGTATCATTATAATAGAATACAGTAAAGTCTCTGAAAATCGATGTGAATATAAGCGATTTAAATAAAGGATTTGAAACGGATTATGAAAAAACTTGTAATTGGGATACTGGCGCATGTCGATGCTGGCAAGACGACGCTGTCTGAAGGCATGCTTTATTTGAGCGGAAAGATAAGAAAACTCGGCAGAGTTGACAATAAAGATTCATATCTCGATACTTATGAGCTCGAAAGGCAGAGAGGAATAACTATATTCTCAAAACAGGCCATTTTTGAAGTTGATGATACGCAGATAACATTGCTGGATACCCCGGGGCACGTCGATTTTTCTGCAGAAACTGAGAGAACGCTGCAGGTATTGGACTATGCCGTTTTAGTCGTTAGCGGCGCGGACGGCGTGCAGGGGCATACCAAAACCTTGTGGCGCCTGCTGGAAATGTATAATATCCCTGTGTTTATATTCATCAACAAAATGGACCAGAATGGTACAGATAAAGATAAGCTGCTTAGGGAAATAAAAGAACGCATGAGTAATAGGTGCGTAGAGTTTGAGCAAATCAATACTACCGCATTTTTCGAAGAAATCGCAATGTGCGACGAAGAATTGATGGATACTTACCTTGAAACGGGACATATAGATACAGCTCTGATTAAAAAAGCTATAAAGAAGCGGAAGATATACCCCTGTCTGTTCGGCTCGGCTTTAAAGTTGGAAGGCGTCGAGCGTTTGCTGCATACTGTGGTAGAATATACTGATGAACCAAGCTATCCGGCCGAATTCGGCGCTAAAATCTTCAAAATTTCAAGGGATAGTCAAGGAAACCGCCTGACACATCTCAAGGTTACGGGCGGAAAACTGAAAGTTAAAGATATTTTGTCAGGAGATAGCTGGAAAGAAAAAGTAGACCAGATTCGCATATATTCCGGCGAAAAATTCAAGACCGTCAACGAAATAGAAGCGGGCGGGGTATGTGCCGTTACGGGACTTAGCAACTCAAGGCCCGGCGAAGGGCTGGGAATAGAGAAAGCTTCAAATAAACCGGTATTAGAACCAGTGTTGTCCTATCGGATTATACTTCCGGATGGCATGGACCCAAGGGCTATGCTGCCGAAGCTCCGCCAAATTGAAGAAGAGGAACCGGAACTCCATATTGTTTGGGATGAGCGGCTGCAGGAAATCAAGGTACAAGTCATGGGTGAGGTTCAGACAGAAATTCTTCAGAGCGTGATAAAGAACCGTTTTGGAGTTGATGTGGCGTTTGGTGAGGGAAAAATCGTATATAAAGAGACGATAGCCAACGCTGTTGAAGGGGTAGGCCACTTTGAACCGCTGCGGCATTATGCGGAGGTCCACTTATTATTAGAACCGGGAGAACCGGGTAGCGGCCTGCAATTTGATACTATATGCAGTGAGGATTTGCTGAGCAGGAACTGGCAGAGGCTCATATTAACCCATCTTAAAGAAAAAGAGCACAAGGGTGTCCTGACAGGTTCGGCAATTACAGATATGAAAATCACGCTGGTTTCAGGCAAAGCGTCCAACAAACACACAGAAGGCGGAGATTTTAGAGAAGCTACTTACCGAGCGGTACGCCAAGGCCTAAAAGAGGCAGAATCCATACTGCTGGAACCTGTCTATGCCTTTCAGTTGGAACTGCCTAAAAAGATGGTCGGAAGAGCCATGTCAGATATTGAAAACATGCATGGTACATATAAAATTTCACAAACAGATGGTGAAACAGTAGTTCTTACAGGTACCGCGCCGGTTATTACGATGAGAAATTATCAGAAAGAGGTAGCCGCTTATACCGGCGGGCTTGGCAGGCTTTTTTGCAGCCTGAAAGGTTATGAACCTTGCCATAACGAAGAAGAGGTAATAGAAAGTATAGGGTATGACTCAGAACGGGATATGGAAAATCCGACAGGATCTGTTTTTTGTGCCCATGGCGCAGGCTTTTTAGTTGACTGGTATGAAGTTAAAAATTATATGCATCTCCCAAGTTATTTTCAGGATAAAACCGAATCAGAGGATGAAGTAGTAAAGCACCGGACGCAAAAGGAAGAAATGAATATCAGTCCGGAGGAAGTTGATGAGATTTTAAAAAGAACATCCTATGCAAACCAACGAGACAAAGAGAAAATTAAGCAGAAACCAAAACGAGAAAGTTACAGCGGCCCTATAAACCGCGTGAGCATAAAGAAAGAGAATAAAGAAGAATATCTTCTTGTGGACGGCTATAATATAATCCATGCGTGGCCGGAATTAAAAGACCTTGCGGACGAAAATATGGACGGGGCAAGGATGAAGTTAATTGAAACGCTCAGCAATTATCAAGGTTACCGCAAATGTCAGATTATAGTTGTTTTTGATGCCTACCGCGTCGAAAGGCATGTCGAGGAAGCGATAGACTTCAATAATATTCATATTATATATACACGCGAAGCGCAAACCGCAGATCAGTATATAGAGCGGTTTTCCCATGATAATAAAAAGAAATACTCAATAACGGTCGCAACATCGGACGCACTTGAACAGCTTATTGTCCGGGGAGCAGGCTGCTCACTGCTTTCCGCCAACGAACTGAAAGCAGAGATTGAGAAGACAGATAGGCGGATTAGGCAGGAATATCGGCAGATAAATGATGAAAACCGCAATTATTTGAAGGATACTCTGCCTTCAAAAACCAAAAGAGAGATGGAAGAAATGATTAATAAGGGCAGAGGAGTAAAATGAGTTTTATATTTTTACACGAAGGCATATAAAAACACGCACTCCACTAAAGGGGAGTGCGTGTTATGCTGTAATGTGCTTTTTATTCGATGACCTTGATCCATCCTTTTGGAGCTTCGATTCTTCCAAACTGGATTCCGGTCAGAGTATCGTACAGTTTCTTTAAGACAGGGCCCATGCCGTTCTGGCAGTCCGGAATTATGATTTCTTTGCCGTGGTCGACGATTTTACCGACAGGCGAAATGACAGCCGCAGTGCCGCAAAGGCCGCACTCTGCGAAATCCTTGACCTCGTCAAAGTAGATTTCCCTCTCCTCGACTTCGTAATTGAGATATTCTTTAGCTATATACATAAGAGAGCGGCGTGTGATTGAGGGAAGTATGCTGCTTGATTTCGGAGTCAATACTTTCTTGTCCTTTGTTACGAAAATGAAGTTTGCGCCGCCGGTTTCCTCAACCTTAGTACGGGTGGCCGCGTCCAGATACAAGTTCTCGTCAAAGCCGTTCTTATGAGCTGTTACAATGGCATGGAGACTCATGGCGTAGTTCAGGCCGGCCTTGATGTGGCCAGTGCCGCGCGGGGCTGCCCTGTCGAAGTCACTGACGCATAAGGTCAGCGGACGGATACCGCCTTTGAAATACGGGCCGACCGGTGTGGTCAGAATACGGAACTGATATTCTTTTGCAGGAGCAACACCGATAACAGGGCCGCTGCCAAACATATACGGTCGAATATAAAGTGACGCGCCAGAACCATAAGGCGGGACATAAGCCGCATTTGCGCGTACGGTTTGAACAACAGCGTCAACGAATCTCTCTTTCGGGAATACCGGCATTTCCAGCCTTCTTGCGCTATCTTCCATACGTTCGCCGTTCAGATCGGGCCGGAAAGTAACGATATGGCCATCCTCGGTCGTATATGCTTTCAGCCCTTCAAAGCAAGACTGCGAATATTGCAGCACGCCAGCACATTCGCTGATTGTTACGGTATGGTTGTCTGTCAGTTGTCCTTCGTCCCAAGCTCCGTCTTTGTAGTAGGAGACATAGCTTTTGTCTGTTTGACGGTAGCTGAAATCGAGATTTGCCCAATCGAAATTCTTCTTTTCCATTGTCAGACACTCCTTTATAATAGATTATATTTCTTTTGTTAAAATGAAACAACAAAGGGCTTATAATTTAAACGCCCTAAGCTTAAAAAGCTTAGGGCGAATTATAAAATCCGTGGTACCACCTAAATTCAGAGCATGCTCTGCACTCAACGGCATAGTAATACCGTTTCTCGGATTAACGGCCGACCCCCGACAGAGCTTAATAGATAATATGTAATCGTTCAGCCCTGCAGCTCCGAAACGACTTCCCGATTTTCCTCACGAAGATTTACACCAAACATCTTCTCTCTGCGCATATAGAAAACCGGTACTCTTTTCTTCACAGCTTTAATATGTTAAATTATTATTAATAATAACTCAAAATTTACAATTAGTCAATATCAATCTGCCAATTTGATAGTTTTTCACAACTGCTGCTTTAGAAATTGATTTTCTTACATGCAATTTCTCTTCGTATTGCAAATTATTTTATATTAATAAATTTAAAAAATTTAAAAAAAGTCTTGCAAATAGGAATAAAATATGATATTATAAACGAGCCGCGTAAATCGCAAAAACAGAACAAAAACAGTTTGGGCTCATAGCGCAGTTGGGAGCGCACCACAATGGCATTGTGGGGGTCGGGGGTTCGAATCCCCCTGGGTCCACCAAAGCAAAACCCGCAAGATATCAAGGCTTGCGGGTTTTTTGATTAGCTTTACGAAAACTTCCCAAACTGCATTTGGACGTTATTTGGTCATTATTTTTTTAATAAGTTGTGTTATTTTATTCGTTTATCAACTTTATCGTTCAAAATAGGTGTTTTGATGCCTAAATGTTCTTTATATTTAAATTTAATAATATTCTTATTAATGGGACATATAGAAGATAATCACGAAAGCTACAATTAGTCTGCTGTTTAATATTACAATTTTGGTATACAATTATCAGCCGCGGCAGATTGACAGTTTTTCTTGGGGTGTTATAATAGTTAATGACTTGGTATGTGTAAAGGCGGGAATAAGAGCCAATTTTTAGTGCATATCTCTTCGGAGGTACAGATGAGTTATTACATAGGAATTGACATCGGTTCAACAACAGTAAAAGCAGTCGTTCTTGATGAGAACTATAACATACTGTTTAAGGCTTATGAGAGACATATGTCAAAAGTCCGCGAAAAGGCTTTTGAAATGCTGAAGTCTATTGAAAATGAATACAGCGGCAAAAAGGTTCATGTTGCAATAACCGGTTCTGCTGGTCTCGGCGTTTCAAAAGCATGTGATATAGATTTTGTTCAAGAAGTTTTTGCTACTGCAGGAGCTGTTGACAAATTTCTTCCGGGTACGGATGCTGTAATTGAGCTCGGCGGGGAAGACGCCAAAATAATATTCTTTACCGGCGGACTTGAGGAGCGCATGAACGGCACCTGTGCCGGCGGAACTGGAGCGTTTATCGACCAGATGGCAACCCTTTTGGGCGTGACGCCGGATGAGCTTGATGAACTTGCTTCAAAGCATGAAAAGATATATTCTATCGCGTCGCGCTGCGGCGTTTTCGCAAAATCCGATATACAGCCGCTTCTCAATCAAGGCGCAAAAAAAGAAGATATCGCAGCTTCGATCTTTCAGGCAGTTGTTGAGCAGACGATAGCCGGACTTGCGCAGGGAAGAAAAATTGAGGGCAGGGTTGCATTTCTCGGCGGCCCGCTTTCGTTCCAAAAAGAGCTTCGCAAAAGGTTTGTCGAAACGCTTAAGCTGTCGAAAGAAGACGCCCTGTTTCCGGAAAACGGAGCTTATTTTATTGCAATGGGGGCGGCGCTTTACGCTGAAAAACTGAAGCCAATAGAATTCGATGAGCTGCTGTCAAAGCTCGAGTCTTCGAAAACGCTTACAACGACTTCGGACCATATGCCTCCACTTTTTGAAACTCAAGAAGAATACGAAGAGTTTAAAGAACGTCATTCAAAATGCAAAGCCGATTACAAAGACCCGTCGAAATATACGGGCGACGCATGGCTCGGCATTGACGCCGGCAGCACAACGACAAAGCTGGCGCTTATTGACAAGGATGACAATATTCTTTATACCTATTACGCGGCCAATGAAGGCAATCCAGTATCGGTCGTCAAAGAACAGCTTACAAAAATCTATGAAATTTGCGGCGACCACATAAAAATTAAGGGCAGCGCAGTTACAGGATACGGCGAAGATTTGATTCGCAGTGCGTTTGGAGTTGATTTTGGCCTCGTTGAGACAGTTGCTCACTATAACGCGGCGAAACACTTCAAGCCGGATGTCGATTTCATTCTCGATATCGGCGGCCAGGATATAAAATGCTTTAAAATCAGAAACGGTGCAGTTGATTCCATTATGCTAAACGAGGCTTGCTCCTCGGGGTGCGGCTCATTTATCGAGACCTTTGCCAAAGCGATGGGCTATTCCGTCAAGGATTTTGCCCAGATGGGGCTGTTCGCGAAACATCCGGTTTCGCTCGGAACGCGCTGCACAGTATTTATGAACTCTTCTGTAAAACAGGCTCAGAAAGACGGGGCAGGAGTCGACGATATTTCCGCCGGCCTCTCGATGAGCGTTGTCAAGAATGCCATATATAAGGTAATCCGCGCGTCTCACCCGTCGGAACTCGGCAAAAACATTGTTGTTCAGGGCGGAACGTTCTACAATGATGCGGTGCTGAGAAGCTTTGAGCGGGAAATAGGTGCTGAGGTAACACGCCCAACCATTGCCGGAATCATGGGCGCTTATGGTTGTGCACTTTTTGCAAAGGCTCAAGGCTGTGAGAAATCCAGCATTATTACAAGGGAAGAACTCAAAAACTTTAAGCATACCTCAAAGACGACAAACTGCGGTTTGTGCACAAACCACTGCTCGCTTACGATAAACACATTTGGCAGCGGAAGGCGGTACATCAGCGGAAACCGCTGTGAAAAACCCCTCGGAATGAAAAAGTCCGAAGAACTGCCGAACCTTTATAAATTTAAGTATGAAAAGCTCAGGTCATATAAGCCGGTTGAAGGCAAAAGAGGCAAAATCGGCTTGCCAATGACGCTGAACATGTATGAAAACCTGCCGTTCTGGCATACGCTCCTGACAAAACTCGGTTTTTATGTAGTTGTTTCGCCGGAATCTACAAGGCAACTGTATATAAAAGGCCAGTATACTATTCCGTCGGATACAGTCTGTTACCCGGCAAAAATCGTGCACGGCCATATTGAGGCATTGCTCGATATGGGCGTTGATACGATTTTCTATCCGTGTATGCCATACAATTTTGACGAAAAACGGGGCGAAAACCATTATAATTGTCCAGTTGTCGCCTACTATCCAGAGCTTATAGCGGCAAATGTGCCAAGACTCAATGGAGTTCGCTATTTCACCCCGTATTTTGGGCTTGACAGGCCAAGAGGGTTCTTAAAATCTGCAACAGAATTTTTCGGCAGGGAATTCGGCGCAACGCCTGACGAGGTAAAAGCAGCCGTAAAAGCGGCTTATGCTGAATATAAGGCATACAGGGAAGCAGTGCGCAAAGAAGGAAAGCGAGCCCTCGAATACGCAAAGGCCAACGGGCGCCGCGTGATAGTGTTGTCCGGCCGTCCTTACCATATAGATCCTGAGATCAATCACGGCATAGACCGTTTGTTTACCTCATATGGACTGGTGGTTGTTTCCGAGGATTCGGTAGCGCATCTTGCGAAGCCTCAAAGGGTAAAGGTGCTCAACCAGTGGACATATCATTCAAGGCTTTATGCAGCAGCAAAGTTTGTTACCGAAAATGAAAATATCGAACTTGTCCAGCTTGTCTCTTTTGGCTGCGGAGTTGACGCTATAACCACCGACGAGGTCAGGGACATTTGCGAGCGCGGAAATAAGTTATATACCCAGATAAAAATTGATGAGGTAAATAACTTAGGCGCAGTCAAAATCCGTATCCGCAGCCTCATTGCGGCTATGGATTCAAGAGATGCCGAAAAAGCGGGGCAGGCTCAAGCTAAGATGGAGGTACTCTGATGGCAGAATTAGTATACGACAAGAATGGTAGACTGTTGTTTACCAAGGAAATGAAAAAAGAATATACAATCCTAATGCCGATGATGCTTCCTGTACATTTTACTTTGATGCGCAACGCGTTAAGGCTTGACGGATTTAAAATGGAACTGCTCACGACAACCGGACGTTCAATTGTTGAAGAAGGGCTGAAATATGTCCATAACGATGCGTGCTATCCTGCGCTTCTTGTTATCGGCCAGTTTATAGATGCAATAAAGAGCGGCAAATACGACCCCGACAAGGTTGCGCTGATTATAACGCAAACAGGCGGTGGCTGCCGCGCCTCTAACTATATTCATCTTCTGAGGAAAGCACTTATCCGTGCGGGTTATCCGCAGGTTCCGGTTATTTCGTTGAACCTCTCCGGACTCGAGAAAAACCCCGGTTTTAAACTTGGCATTAATTCTTGGCGCCGTATCATTTATTCCATGATTTACGGCGACATGATAATGCTGCTTGCAAATCAATGCCGCCCCTATGAAGTGGAAAAAGGCTCTACGGACGCTCTTGTAGACAGCTTGATTGAGCGGCTGACCGAAGAATACAAGGACCCGAAAAACCTTAGATATAAAAAAGTTAAGGAAAACCTTGAGAAAATAGCCGCTGAATTTGCAAAGATTAAAGTAGTGCATACTGAGAAAATCCGCGTCGGCATAGTCGGCGAAATCTATATTAAATATGCGGCTCTCGGCAACAACAATCTGGAGAAATTTTTGCTTTCGGAAGGTGTTGAAGCGGTAGTTCCGGGGCTTATGGATTTTGCTATTTTTAAAGTTGATAATCGCGTCGAGGATGCAAAGCTTTACGGCGGACAACACATTAAAAAGGCCGTCTGCTTGGCGCTGAGACGTTTTCTCGAAAGAAAGCAGCAAGAGTTTATCGACATTGTAAAAAAATATCCGCAGTTCAGAGCGCCAGTCCCCTACAGTTACATAAAGAGCCTTGTCAAAGGCTATCTGGGCTATGGCAACAAGATGGGCGAAGGCTGGCTGCTTACAGGCGAAATGCTTGAATTGATTCATTCAGGCACAAAGAATATTATTTGCACTCAGCCGTTTGGTTGCCTGCCGAATCACATTGTCGGCAAAGGTATGATTAGGAAGATACGCGAATGTAACGAGGGCGCTAATATTGTTGCAATTGACTACGACCCGGGCGCAACCCGTATAAACCAGGAAAACCGTATCAAACTTATGCTTGCTAACGCGCGGCTTACTGCCGAGAAAGCAAAAGCAAACCAAAACAAAAAACACGAGCATAAACCTGAACCGGTTTCGGTTCACTAATTTAATAAAGGCAGCCGTATTTTGTGCTAATTTCCGGCAATAATATACCTGCGGCGCATATTGAGTATTTCATTAGATAATGAAAGGACTCGGTAAGCGTAAAACAGTCTTCCGGAGGTAAATAGATGTCGGATACGCACAGTCACTACAGTTTTCAAGAAGAGCCGATTCCGGATAATCCGGGCAATCCGCTGCCTTCCGAACAGGAAAAAAATCTGGAAGGTCTTGACCCGCAGACAAAACAAATATTTGAAACAGGTTCAATTGCTATAAATAAAGGCCGTCATTTGATACATTGCCTGACTATAATCGGCCAGATTGAGGGGCACTATATACTGCCGCCTCAGAATAAGACGACTAAATATGAGCATATCATACCTCAGATTGTCGCAATAGAAGAAGACCCGTCGATTGAGGGGTTGCTGATAATTCTCAATACCGTCGGCGGCGATGTCGAAGCAGGCCTTGCTATTGCCGAGCTCATCGCCGGAATGAAAAAGCCGACGGTCTCCCTTGTTTTGGGCGGCGGTCATTCTATCGGAGTTCCTCTTGCTGTTGCGGCAAGGCTTTCTTTTATTGCACCTACTGCGACGATGACTATACATCCGGTTCGCATGAATGGGGTAGCGATCGGCGTACCTCAGACTTTGGCGAATTTCTACCGGATGCAGGACCGTATTACCAGATTTGTATGCGAAAACAGTCATATCGCGCCAGAACGTTTTAAAGAATTGATGATGAATACAGAAGAGCTGGTGCTGGATGTCGGTACAGTGCTCGACGGCAAGAGCGCGGTTAAGGAAGGGCTTATTGACCGTCTCGGCGGACTTTCAGAATCGATCGATGCCCTTTATAAAATGATTGACGAACAATGCGCAAAACAGAGGCAGGCCGCCGCGCAGAATAAAGAAGAAAGAAATGCGGATGAAGCCAAAAGGCAAGCTGAAACTTGTAACGAGAAAGCTACAGCTTCTGACAAGGGGGCAAAGTCAACTTCCATTCAGGGCGGCGTTCGAACAAAAAAGCGCTGAACCAGCCGGCGGAATTTGCCTGACGTGTGAGAAAACGGCAGATTTATGTTGCTAAATATTGACAAATTGTCAGCGAAATAATAAAATATATATATAATTATAGCTATTAGGATAGATAGCCGAATGATGGCATGGAGGTCTAAATGCCTACGAATGTGGCAAAGAAGAAGAAAAATGGCGGCAAAACAACAAAAACGCCGCGGACAGGAAAAAAACAAGTAGAAATCGTAAATGAGCGTAAACACCGCCGGTTATCAAGACAAGGCGGCGCTATAATTCTATTTTTCACGGCGCTTTTGTTTGCAGCGATTACAATTTTCCCCGGGGAACACGTATGGAGATTTATCCATGAAATGTTGCTGGGGATTTTCTCCGTCTGCGCTTATGTTATTCCGGCGATAATGATTTATATTGCGGTTGTTGCCGCGTTTGAGAAGCCTGTTCAGTCATTAACGGCAAAATTGCTGGAAATGACCGGACTTGTTTTTATGATAGACGCATTGATACATATTTTTACGGTCGGCAAGTTTCCGCCGGGCGGATTTAAAGAGCTTTACAGAACTGGTATTCAATTTCACAGCGGCGGCGTTGCGGGAGGCATAATAGGTGCGCCTCTGTATATGATGTTTGGAAAAGTCGGCGCAATAATCACAATCGTGCTTCTCACAATTGTTCTTCTCATGCTGCTGTGTGAATTGACATTGAAAAAGCTTTTGTATGCGCTCTTTCCCTTTGCAAGGAAGAAGCAAAACAAGGAAGAAGAATTTCCGCCGGAACCGGAGCCGGTCAAATTTAAGCACAGGAAGCCCCGTTATAATATAGATGTAAAGCTTGACGATGAACTTATAAACAGCTCTGCCAATGAGTCAGAAAACGAGAACGAAAAGACCAGCAGATCGCCTGAACTTGACGAGCTCGTGAGCAAAGCAGCAAGTCTTGCAAACGATGATTTAAAGCCCTATGTAGTTGAGAGAAAGACTGAATCAGTCCCGACAGTTACAGGCGTTCAACAGAAGATATATGACAGCCCGCCTACCTCTTTGTTGATACAGGAAACGCGGGTGTCCAATGCAGATGTCTCTGAGGAACTCAAAGCGAACGCTGCAACGCTGGTCGATACACTGAAAAGCTTCGGTGTAGAAACCCGTATCATCAACATTTGCCGCGGGCCGGCTGTCACAAGATATGAGCTTCAGCCGTCCGCCGGGGTTAAAATAAGCCGTATTACCGCGCTTGCCGACGACATAGCCCTTAACCTTGCAAGTGCTGGTGTGCGCATTGAAGCACCGATTCCGAATAAATCTGCCGTCGGCATTGAAGTTCCTAATAAAAAAGTCAGCGTAGTTCACCTGCGCGAGGTTATAGAATCTGAAGAATTCAGGCAGGCAAAAAGCAAGCTGACAATAGCGCTGGGGCGGGATATTACGGGCAATATCGTTGTCGCTGATATAGCGAAAATGCCCCACATGCTGATTGCCGGCGCTACAGGAAGCGGTAAGTCAGTCTGCATAAACACCATTATAATGAGTATCCTCTACAAGGCGTCGCCGGAAGAGGTCAAGTTCTTGATGGTTGACCCGAAGGTAGTCGAACTCGGTATCTATAACGGCATACCTCACCTACTCGTGCCGGTTGTCACAGATCCGGGGAAGGCAGCGGGAGCACTTAATTGGGCTGTAACTGAGATGCTTGGGCGATACAAGCGCTTTGCTGATAACAATATCCGCGACATAAAGGGCTATAACAAGTTGGCGCGCAGTCAAGGGCTTGAACCGATGCCGCAGGTTGTCATCATAATAGACGAGCTGTCGGATCTTATGATGGCGGCCCCGAAGGACGTTGAGGACGCGATTTGCAGGCTTGCCCAGATGGCAAGAGCGGCAGGCATGCACTTGGTAATAGCGACCCAAAGGCCGTCGGTTGATGTCATCACCGGCGTTATCAAGGCGAATATCCCCTCAAGAATAGCTTTCGCCGTTTCTTCTCAGATAGATTCCAGAACCATTCTGGATATGGGCGGAGCGGAAAAGCTTCTTGGGCGCGGCGATATGCTGTTTCTCCCTATGGGCGCGTCAAAGCCCATCAGAGTTCAGGGTTGCTTTGTGTCCGATTCGGAAGTCGAAGCTGTGACTGAATACGTCAAGAAGGACACCCAGACCGATTATGACGAGGAGATTCTCGATGAGATAGAAAAGCAGTCGGTTAAGAGCAACGAAAAAACAGATGACTCGTCAGGTGACGCAGATCCCTTGCTACCGCAGGCGATTGAATGTGTCATTGAAGCCGGTACTGCTTCCACATCTATGCTTCAAAGGCGGCTTAAACTGGGCTATTCCCGCGCCGCGCGCATAATTGACCAAATGGAGGCACGTGGCATTGTCGGGCCTCCTGACGGCAGCAAACCGCGTCAGGTACTTATGACTAAGATTCAGTGGGAGAAGATGAATGAAGGCAGCAACAATTAAGGCTGCCGATTAATTCCGTTATCTTAATTATCATTATTTAAATAAAGTAAACACTCTTATGCCATATTAATATTGTTAGAATTGATGTTTGCTTCTGCGCTTGTGTTGGAATTAGAATAAGTGGTGTTTTGTTGATGTCTGTAAAAATAAGGGAAATACAATAAAGACTGTTAATATAACAAAATATTGCTTAAATAGCTTTAATAACTCGGAACACCGAATGGCATTTAGTTCAACTCAAGTTAAGCAAGCCAGGAGGAATGCTGTGTTTTTACCTGTTTCAAAAGAAGATATGCTGTCCCGAGGATGGTATTATCTTGATTTTATATGTATAACCGGCGACGCTTATGTAGATCATCCGAGTTTCGGTATCGCCATAATTTCGAGGATACTTGAGTCAGAAGGCTTTAAGGTTGGAATAATTGCGCAGCCAGATATGAAAGATCCTGATGCCTTAAAGGCATTGGGAAGGCCGCGTTACGGCTTTTTTGTCACCTCCGGAAATATTGATTCAATGGTGGCGCACTACACCGTTGCAAAAAGGCGCCGGAGCCGCGATTTTTATTCGCCGGGAGGCAAAATGGGCGGACGGCCGGACAGAGCTGTTGAAGTATATACTAAAAGGCTGAAACAGCTTTATCCGGAGCTGCCTGTTATTATCGGAGGGCTTGAGGCGTCACTGCGCCGCTTTGCCCACTATGATTATTGGGATGACAACGTGCGGCAGTCCATCCTGTTTGATTCGGGTGCAGACTTGCTTGTATACGGCATGGGTGAGCGGCAGACAGTTGAAATTGCAAGACGCCTTAAAAAGGGCGGGAAAGCCAAAGATATGACTGATATCCGCGGCACTTGTTTTTCCTGCACTGCCGATTTTGAGGGTTTGGATAAAGCTGTTGTATGCCCGTCATTTGAAGAGGTCAAAACCGATAAAATGGCTTATGCCGTCGGTTGCCGGATTCAATATGACAATCAGGATGCCATAACGGGAAAAGCCATTGCCCAAAAGCATGGCGACAAATATCTTTTCCAGATGCCTCCCGCTCTTCCGCTTGAGACAGCAGAGCTGGACAAAGTTTACAGCCTGCCTTTTGAGCGGTATTATCATCCCATGTATGAAAAAGACGGCGGTGTTCCGGCAATTGAGGAAGTTGAGTTCTCAATAATCCACAACCGAGGCTGCTTCGGCGCTTGCAACTTCTGCTCCATCGCTTTCCATCAGGGCAGGAGGATAACGGTTCGCAGCAAGGAATCTGTTATCAATGAATCAAAGGAACTTATCCAAAATCCGCATTTTAAGGGCTATATCCATGATGTCGGCGGACCTACAGCGAATTTCAGGCAGCCGTCATGCAAAAAGCAGCTTAAATACGGGTTATGTGCCGGACGAAAGTGCCTTGCGCCAACGCCTTGCCCAAATATCGAAGTATCTCATAAGGAATATCTTGACCTCCTTAGGAAACTGCGCTCGCTTCCAGGCATTAAAAAGGTGTTTGTGCGTTCGGGACTGCGTTTTGACTACATGATGCAAGATGAAGACGATACCTTTATGAAAGAGCTGGTGGAGCACCATGTAAGCGGTCAGCTTAAGGTCGCACCGGAACACTGTTCGGCGGCCGTACTGGACAAGATGGGTAAACCTCATATTGAAGCCTATGAAAAATTCAGCCGCAAATTTTATGAAATGACAAAGAAAGCGGGCAAAAAGCAGTATCTCGTCCCATATCTGATGTCATCACACCCCGGCAGCACTCTTAAAGACGCCGTAGAACTCGCGCTATTTTTAAAACGCGAAAATATGAGACCGGAACAGGTACAGGATTTTTACCCGACGCCTGGTACGATTTCAACCTGTATGTTCTATACAGGAATCGACCCGTTCACAATGAAAAAGGTTTATGTTCCAAGGGACGCACACGAAAAGGCCATGCAAAGGGCATTACTGCAGTATTTCAACCCCAAAAACCACGCTCTTGTTGTTGAGGCACTAAAAAAAGCGGGACGGCAGGATTTGATAGGCTTTAGCCGCGATTGCCTTGTGCGCCCGCTCAACCCGGTTAGGCGCACTGAAAAAGAAAGGGCAATGCCTGTGCACAAAGGGGACAAAAAGAGGAAATGGCAAAAAAGAAGAAAAAGCTGAAAAGGCTGTTAATAGCACTTCCCATTGCTCTTGTATTTATCCTTATAATAAACCTGTGTGACCAGGGAATACTGCCGCAGCAGCTGCAAAAACCTCTTGATGCGTTCAATAACGCTACAGACGGGCTTTTATATCAGAAGAAGACAACTAAAGCGCTTTCCGTTCACTTCATTGATGTTGGTCAGGGAGACAGCACTCTTATAAGCTGTGAAGGAAAATATATGCTGATTGATGGGGGAACTTCTGATGTAGCGCAAAAGGTTGAAAATTATCTTGAAAGTCAAGGCGTTGAAAGTTTGTCCTATGTAGTCGGCACACACCCGCACGATGACCATATTGGCGGACTTGTTGGTGTTTTAGGAAAGTTTCATGTGGACAACGTAATACTTTCCGGCGCCACGACCACGACTAACTCGTTCAAACGGCTACTAAATACCATCTCAGATAAGAAGTATGGTATATTACAAGCAAAAATTGGTAATACATATAATTTGGGTGGTGCTAAATTTACTATTCTCGCGCCTCTGGCCAAGTATGATGAACTAAACGATATGTCGGTTGTTATCCGGCTGACATATAAGAATACTTCATTTTTGTTTATGGGTGACGCGTCAAGCATATCCGAAAGAGATATGCTTTCGAAATACAAAGATCTTTCCGCAGACGTTATTAAAATTGGACATCATGGCAGCAAAACTGCATCCTCAACTGATTTTCTGAAAGCCGTTCATCCGTCCATAGCGGTGATCAGTGTCGGGCGGGATAACAGTTATGGTCTGCCGAGTAATGAAGTAGTGCGGAGAGTGAAGGACAGCGGCGCGAAACTATTCAGAACAGATTATGATGGTACTGTCGTGATTGAAAGCGACGGTAAAAAATTATCATACAAAGAGGAGAAGTAAAGTGGAAACGAATATGATGCATCTAAAGAGATATACTTTCGTTAGGTTTGAGGGAGAATATGGAGTTCTCGAAGATGAATATGGACGGTTATATGATGTAAGACGTGAAGAACTGGCCGATGATCTCAGAGAAGGCGATATATTGCAGGAATATGAAGGGAAATTCATAGTTAATGAAGAAGAGACTGCAAAGCAGAGAGAGAAGCTAAAAAGGATTTATGATCACATAGTTAAGAAGTACTAAGTTTATTTTAAAACCTGTAATTATTGAAAAAAATCACCCGGAAATCCGCAGTATACGGATTTAAACCGGGTGTTTTTGTTGATATTGCAGCTATACGTTATGTGCTGTTCTAAGGTTTGCGAAACTTAGAAATTGTTCTTGATACGCTCAACGGCTTCAATTGTATCTTCGCGGCTTCCGAATGAGGTAAGACGGAAATAACCTTCGCCCATTTCACCAAATCCGGAGCCGGGGGTGCCTACAACGGCGGTCTCATTCAGGAGCTTATCGAACATCTCCCATGAAGTCATGCCGTCCGGGCATTTGACCCAGATATAAGGCGCGTTTATGTCGCCGGAACACTCAATGCCAGCCGCTGAAAGACCCTCTCTGATAATTCTCGCGTTTTCGAGGTAATAACTGATTGATTCATTGATCTGTTTCTGGCCCTCTTCGGTATAAACCGCTGCCGCACCGCGCTGAATGATATATGAAGTTCCGTTATATTTGGTGGACTGACGGCGGTACCACATCGCATTGAGGTCGGTTTTCTGCCCGTCGGCGGTTTTCGCCATAAGCCCTTTCGGAACAACTGTATACCCGCAGCGTGTGCCTGTAAATCCAGCCGTCTTTGAGAAGCTACGGAATTCAATAGCGCAGCTCTTAGCCCCTTCAATCTCAAAAATGCTGTGCGGAACATCATCTTCAGTTATGAATCTCTCATATGCGGCGTCGAAAAGTATTATCGCCTCATTTTTTATAGCATAATCGACCCAAGCCTTCATCAGGTCCTTTTTGATTACCGAGCCGGTCGGATTGTTCGGTGAGCAAAGATAAATTAAATCAGCGTGGAAATCAGGAGGAATCGGCGCAAAGTTGCTCTGCTCTCCGCAGGGAATTATCTTAATCTCACGTCCCTCCATAATGTTGGTATCCATATATACTGGATAAACGGGATCGGTGATGGCAACTATATTGTCTTTGCTGAAGATATCGCCGATGTTGCCGGTATCGCTTTTTGCGCCGTCGCTGACAAAGATTTCTTCTGTAGATATATCAACGCCGCGCGCTTTATAATCGTGCTTTGCTATCTCGTCGCAAAGGAAGTCGTAGCCGCGATAAGGGCCGTAACCTTTGAATGTTTCTGGCCTTGACATATCGTCAACTGCCTTGTGCATAGCCTCTATGCAGGCTTGGGGAAGCGGACGGGTTACGTCACCTATGCCCAGTGAAATAACTTTTTTGTCTGGGTGCGCAGCTTTAAATGCGTCAGCGCGTTTTGCAACTTCTGCAAAAAGGTAATTTTGCTTTAATTTTAAGAAGTTTTCATTAACAAGTGCCACTTAAATTCCTCCTGAAATATGAATTATATCTGCAAATTAAATCACACGATTTCGATTTTACCGGTAAAGACAAGCTCAGCAGGCCCTGTCATCCATACAATGTCATTGTCCCACTTGATTTGAAGTGTACCGCCGCGCAGGTGGACGTTAATTTCCTCGCCGCGCGGGCAGATACCGTTAATGCATGCGGCGACCACGACTGCGCAGGCTCCGGTGCCGCAGGCAAGGGTTTCTCCGCTGCCGCGTTCCCAAACCCTCATCTTGAGGTTTTTATTATCGAGAATTTCAACAAACTCGGTATTTACACCTTGGGGGAAAATGGGGTTCTTTTCAAATCCGGGCCCGATTTTCGCAAGGTCAATATCATCGACATTATCAGTGAAAATGACAGCATGGGGATTGCCCATTGAGACGCAGGTAATGCGATATTCCTTCCCGAGAACCGTCAAAGGTGCATTAACAACTCTGGGTGCATCATATTCAACCGGGATTTTTTCTCTTTCAAGTGCAGGTGAGCCCATATCTACGCGGACGCTTTCCACATTCCCGTTGTTTATGTTGAGTTTAAGTTTCTTAATACCGGACCGTGTCTCAACTGTTATTGTATCAGTATGGACCAGCCCCAGCATATAAGCCAGCTTGCCGACGCAGCGTATGCCATTGCCGCACATGAGGCCCTCTGAGCCATCGGCGTTGAACATGCTCATTTTGACATCGGCAACAGTCGAGGGGCGGAGGAGAATAAGCCCATCTGAGCCTATTCCGAAATGGCGGTCGGAAATCTTTTTCGAAAGTTCGCCCGGATTTTCTATATCCCTCTCGAAACAGTTTATGTAGACGTAGTCGTTCCCAATACCCTGCATCTTATAAAAATCGTAAGTCATAATTTCCTCCTTAATATTAGTAGATTATTTTTAATGTTTCAGCACCCATGTTTTAAGAAGCGCTGTTTGTGTTTTTGAATCAGCAATACTGCCTTTCATAACCATATCAACGGCCTCAGCCAGAGGCACTTTTCTAACGTCCAAAAACTCGTCCTCGTCGAGATGCATTTCACCGAATGAAAGGCCTGTAGCAAGGAACATGTAAATGATTTCATTCGTATATCCAGGGGACGGGAAGAGACGTCCAAGACTGATGAATTCTTTTGCTGAAGCGCCAGTTTCCTCAAGTAGCTCCCGTTTGCCACATTCGAGCGGGTCCTCGCCGTATTTTAATTTGCCGGCAGGTATTTCGAGAATCTCTGCTTTATACGGATAACGGAACTGGTTTACAAGCAACACACAGTCGTCGTCGGTTAATGCGACTATACCGACGCCGCCCGGATGTTTGACAAATTCTCTATCAGCTTTTTTACCATTCGGGAGCAGGATTTCATCATGATGGAGCGTGAGTAACTTTCCTTTAAATATAACATTTTCACAAGTTGTTTTTTCTTCGAATTTCAAGAAAGACATCCTTTCATCGCTGCATTGAGCATACAGAAGCGGCATATATATTATATTGCGCGTAAACTGTGTCTTTTATCAATTGGCTAACAAGCATCGGAGGAATATTATGGCGGAATTTTTTGAAGAGAACAAGCCCATGGGCTATGATGAGCTTATAAGGGCAGTCCAACTGTTAAGATGGCGGTACAAATTCGTCCAGCGTTTTTCAATTGGGAAAAGCGTTCTTGGACGCAGGATACCGGCTATTGTAATAGGCACTGGGGCACACCCGATATTGTATGTCGGTGCCCACCATGCGCTTGAATACATGACTTCGATGGTACTTATAAAATTTGCGGGTGAATTATGCGCACATATAGAAAGTGGAGAAAAGTTTCATGATAAGAATGTTAGGGCAATATTGACAAGACAAAGCATCTATATTATTCCCATGCTCAACCCTGACGGCGTGGAACTTCACTTAAAAGGCCTGTCCACTGCATTTGGCATGAAAGAAAGGCTTATTAGAATTTCCGGCGGCAATTTTGACAACTGGCAGGCAAACGCCAGAGGTGTTGACCTGAATCACAACTACAACGCGGGTTTCAAAACGCTCCGGCTTATGGAAATTGAAAAGGGAATTACAGGGCCGGCGCCGAGTCAGTTCGGCGGTTACAGGCCGGAAAGCGAGCCGGAAACCCACGCGTTGTGCAATCTCTGCAGAAGAATGCTTTTCCGACGTGCTTATGCTTTTCACAGTCAGGGTGAGGAGATATTCTGGAAATATGGCGACAGGACGCCGAAAATTTCGTTAGAAATAGCTCGGGCGTTGGCGGAAGCGAGCGGGTACACTGTCAGTATGCCTGAAGGGCTTGCTTCACACGGTGGATTTAAGGACTGGTATATAAACGTGTTTAGAAAACCGGGCTTTACCATTGAAATTGGCAAAGGGAAAAACCCGCTTCCGATTTCGGAGTTTAGTAATATATATAACAAGATTGAAAAGATGTTGGTTTTAGGTCTTGTACTTTGAAGTCATCGGCGTTTTAAGAATACCTTTATTTATTATAGTAAAAATATGATTATTAATCAATTAAATTTCTGATTAAATAAAAAGCGTACTATTAAGCAATTTATATGCAATGTTTGTAGGATTACAATAGATGTGTTACACTAGCGGATAAAAAAAGATAGCGAATAGGAAAAGCCTGTGCTATAGTTGAGCTGCAACCCACCAACAAAGCAAGGAGGTTTCCTATTCGCTATGAATAAG
>NZ_JBAIZF010000008.1:0-13169 GCF_036762875.1 [Clostridium] cellulosi
CGCCCTGATAGATATTCATTTATAATCCTTAACTTCCATTCGGCACTATGCGGTGATTTACCCATAAAAAATCCTCCTAAAGTAGTTTTGGATATTTCCATGGTCTACTTTAGGAGGATCATATCAAACGGCTTGGGGCTGTTTTATTTTCGGTATATCACAGCCTACTTACAATTATACTTAAAATTGCTAAAGGGCTTGACATTACTCCATACTCTTTAGTGAAGTTACCATGTCTACTTGTTTGATGCGTCTATACATTATGACATTTACAAAGAATGCAAAGGCCGCTGTTAGCGCCGCCGAATAAACGAAACTATACCAATTTATTTGTCGGCCAAACATGACCAGATCAATCTCACAGGAGATGGTTACATATCTCTCCATAACAACGCCGAGCAGCAGACCGAAGGCAATGCCGATGATTGTCAGAATAATATTTTCGCGGTAGATATAAGCCGCAAGTTCATTATCGTAAAAGCCAAGTACCTTAATCGCAGCAAGCTCCCGGCGCCTTTCATCTATATTAATGCTTGTAAGAGAGAAAAGTACGACGAAAGCAAGCACAGCTGCGGATATTATAAGAATTATAACCACAGAATGTACTGCTTTTATCATTTTTTGAAAATTGGTTTTGTTTTCAGTAGTAAAGTAGACAGAGGAAACGCCATCCTGTTTAATTATAGTTTGTGAAAGGCTGTCCTCACTGGCCTTTGATTTATCAGAGATTGTAGCCAGAATCTGATTGATTTCAGGCTTTTTGCCGTAAAGCTTGTTATATAAAGCCGGTGATATATATACATAGTGAAATAGATAGTTTTCTGCGATACCGGATATTTTGACTTTCTTTTCAATTCCGTCTGAATTCCTGAGCGTTATCTTATCGCCGGCTTTAAGTTTTAAAAGCGTGGATAGCTTCTCTGTAATTATTACCGAATTATCGTCAAGTTTAAGAGATTTGTGCCCAACACGTTCACGCAGATGAATAAAATTGTCTAAATCGCTTCCGTCTTGCGGAATGACGATATATGCGGACTGTGTTTTGCCAGCGTTTGAGGCGTCAACAGCTTGTTGCAGGACACAAATACTGCCCGTCACATTTTTATCTGTATCCAGAATATTTTGAATTTTGCTTAATTCTTCGCTGGATATGTTTTCTTTGAGGTCAATTTCCATGTCGTAAGTCCTGATTTGGTCATACTGCCATGAAACAATCGCAGTAATTGCATCCTGAAGACCAAACCCGGTAAGAACCAGAGCGGTACATCCTGCAACGCCTATAACCGTCATAAAGAAGCGCTTTTTGTAGCGGAATAAATTGCGCGCGGTGACCTTTTTAATGAAACTGAGCCTTTTCCATAACGGCGTAATTCTTTCTAAGAGTATTTTTCTCCCGGGACGAGGCGCCTTTTGCCGCATAAGAGAAGCGGGAGTCTCGCGGAGTGAATCAATACATACAAGGTATGCGGGAAAAGCGGCGCAGAAAACAGCCGCGCAGGTGGATAAAACGGCATAAGTTATGTTGAAGTCGGCCTGAATCGGAGGTAGAGTATATAGGATACGGTACGCGTCGAAAATGACATTGGGGAAAAGCTGGAATCCGACAGCACAGCCAAGCAAGCTGCCAATAAGTGATGCGGAAATGGCATAGAACAAATATTTTGAGGCGATTGAGCCGTTTGAAAATCCCAAAGCCTTCAGCGTGCCAATATAACCACGGTCGTCTTCGACAAGTCTTGTCATACAGGTAAGGCTGACAAGTGCCGCCACGAGGAAGAAGATGAGGGGGAAGACAAGGCTTATAGCTTCTATTCTGTCGGCATCCTGTTTGAAACTCGAAAATCCCTCATTCATGTTGTGGTCGAGGATATACCATACTGGCTTTTCAAGTTTTAAGAGTTGCGCCTTGCTGTCAGCAATCTTTTTTTGTGCCTCATCAATCTTTTTTTCAGCATCGACTTTTTGCTTTTCGAAATCTGCTTTGCTCTTTTCAAGCTGAGCCTTAGCATTATCGAGCTTTTTCTGCTCTGCGTTGATTTTGTCAATGCTCTCTTGCTTCTTCTTTTCAAGTTCCTGCCTTGATGCAGCAAGCTTTGCCCCGGTTTCATCAAGAGTTTTTTTAGCTGAAGCGAGCTGCTCTCTGCCGCTGTCAATAGTAGCCTTTAGTGCGTTTAGTTCAGCTTCATTTTTCGCTATTGCTGCTGCCAAAGCACTGATTTCTGGGCTTCCGGCCGGATAAATGCTTTTGAGAGCGGCAAGCTTTTCTTTTGCCTCATTGAGCTTTTTTAAGCCTTCGTTGTATTGTATAGACGCCTGTTCAAGCTGTGCAGCCTTATCGGCGTATTCCTTTTTGCCTGCCTCATATTCCGCCTGCGCAGCAGACAACTGCTTTTCGGCTGCGGCTGTCTGCTTTTCAAATTCATTCTTTTTGCTGTTAAGTAATTTCTGTCCGTCAGAAATTTTTTTTGCGGAATCATCAATCTTTTTCTGCCCGTCGGACAGTTGTTGTTTTGAATCAGCAACCTT
Organism: [Clostridium] cellulosi; assembly: GCF_036762875.1. NCBI lineage: Bacteria > Bacillati > Bacillota > Clostridia > Eubacteriales > Oscillospiraceae > Ruminiclostridium > [Clostridium] cellulosi. Next base: position 2,527 of record NZ_JBAIZF010000008.1, read on the forward strand.
CTTTTCGGCGTCTGCTATTTTATCTTCTGCTTCTTTTTTGATTTCCCTAAAGCGGATATCTTTGCGTTTTTCCGATATCTTTGAAAGGGCGTCTTTCAGTGGCTTGAGAACCTTATTATCATAATTGTCGGAAAAAATGGGGTAATGCTTTGGGTTGTCTGCGACGACATAGATATCTGTATAAACTGAAAGCGAAAATGCGTCGCTTGGAATAAAGAAATAGGCGTCTGTAGTGCCGTTGCCTATTGTGCTTGTGCCGCGTCCATAGGAAATATAAAGCGGATTTTCCGCAATACCTACGATAGTAAAAGTATCAAATTTGAGAATATCGTTGATATCCTTGCTGCTGCCAGAATTAAATGTTACCTTGTCGCCAATTTTACAGTTGATGAATTTCATGAATTTAGTATCCGCGAGACACTCGTGTTGATTTTGCGGCATTCTGCCTTCTGTTACTTTCGGCCTGTTTATATAAGAATTATTGCTTGCGGATTGATTTAGATTGAGTGATTCGAGTTTGACATTATAATTCTGATTATTATACCGAACAGCTGCATCTGCAGAATATCCCGGCATAACGCCTTTTAATCCGCTGACACTTTTTATGGCGCTTACATCATCATCGTTAAATCCAACAGTTGATATCAGGCGTATATCCATAAAGTTTAGATTTTTAAAATAGTTTTCGGCGGTAGTGCGCATGTCCGGAGCTGTTGCGCGAAGCCCAGAAAAGAATGCGACACCGAGGGCGGTGATGGCTACAATCGAAATATACCTGTTGAGAGTTTTCAGTATTTTGCGCCTGCTGTCTTTTAAAGAGGCTTTAGAAAAGCAGTTTCGCATCACCATTCAATCCTTTCGACAGGTGTCGGGTTCGGATTTACAATAATATCAGAGACTTTGCCGCTTTTTAATTTTATAACGCGGTCTGCCATTGGAGTAATTGCCTGATTGTGCGTGATGACAATAACGGTCATTCCTTTGCTGCGGCAGGTCTTTTGCAAAAGCGATAGTATGAGTTTTCCGGTAGTATAGTCGAGCGCACCTGTCGGTTCGTCACAAAGAAGGAGCTTAGGATTCTTCGCAAGGGCGCGGGCAATAGAAACGCGCTGCTGTTCACCGCCGGAAAGCTGAGACGGGAAGTTGTTCTGTCTGTCTTTAAGCCCAACCTCAGCTAACACTTGGGCAGCGTCAAGCGGATTCTTGCATATCTGATTTGCAAGCTCGACATTTTCAAGAGCCGTAAGAGTATTTATCAAATTGTAAAACTGAAATACGAAACCTATATCATATCGCCGATAGGCCGTCAGCCTTTTTGAGTTATAAGTACTTATTTCTTCATTGTTTACAATAACCCTTCCGCTGTCGCACGTATCCATTCCGCCGAGTATGTTGAGTATGGTAGATTTTCCAGCCCCGCTTGGGCCAACAATTACAGCAAACTCGCCTTTTTCAATTTGGAAGGATACGCCGTCCACTGCTTTGACAGTAACTTCGCCCATTTTGTAGTGTTTTACGACGTTTTCAAGTACTACATAACTCATAATATCTATCACCTTGGCTCGACGAAAATGATGTTTTCTCATTACACATTCGTATATATAAATATTATACCACTTATTACTACGAGCTGCAGTATATTTGTATTTCTGCTGTGAATATTTTCACAAACCTTATTGCTGCAAGAATTTGGTCTAAAAAAGTTGGCGGATAAAATTTAAAGTTATTTACTTTTTCTCATATGGATGGTAGTATAATAAATAAATAGCAAGGGAAAGGGGCGGTGACATTGAAGGTTGCCATAATCGGTTCAAGAGATACATGTGAAAACGCTTACAATATGATTTTAGAGCAAATACCGGTTGGCTGTTCGGAGATCATTTCCGGTGGAGCAAGAGGCGTTGATTTTCTTGCGAAAAAGGCTGCAAAAGAATTGGGCCTTAAATTTACATGTTGTCGTCCCAATTATAAAAAGTACGGTAGAATTGCACCGCTTGTTAGAAACAACGAGATTGTCGACAAAGCGGATTATGTGTTGGCTTTTTGGGATGGTCACTCAAAAGGTACAAGGCACGCAATAATATGCTGCATTAAGCGTCGTAAACCGTTTAGGATATTTTTGCTTAACCAGCGATATTTTGTTTGCAAAAGCAATTAATTTCAGGAGTGTAGTGGATGAGTATTTTTGATGAAATTTCAGAAGGACTACAAAAGGGCAGAGTTAATCTTGTTAAGGAGCTTGTCCAAAAGGCGGTTGATGAAGGTGCTGAGGCTCAGGAAATTTTGGATAAAGGCCTCCTTGCTGGAATGAATATAATCGGCGAAAAGTTTAAAAAGAATGAAATATATGTTCCTGAAGTAATGATCGCCGCTCGGGCAATGAGCGCAGGAACTGAGTTGTTGAAACCGTTGCTTGTATCAGGCGGCAAAAAGACACTCGGAAAGGCATGTATAGGTACCGTTAAGGGTGATATGCACGATATCGGAAAAAATCTTGTTAAAATGATGATGGAAGGCAAGGGTATTGAAGTAATTGACATCGGCACAAATGTGTCGCCGGAAAAATTCTTGGACACAGCAATTAATGAAAATTGCGACTTAGTTTGTTGCTCGGCACTGCTTACAACAACAATGGGCGTTATGGGCGAAGTAGTTAAAGCTTTTGAAAACGCCGGAATACGCGACAAGGTTAAGATTATGATAGGCGGAGCGCCGGTAACACAGCAGTTTTGCGATGAAATAGGTGCCGATTCATATACACCTGATGCTGCGACGGCCGCGGAAGTGGCAGTTGAGTTTTTGAAAAAGTAATCGGATTTCAGTAAAGCAAAAAAATGGGGCTGCCTTAGGGCAGCCCCATTTAATTTTTAAACAAGCCCGGGGATTTCCGTTTCTATATCTACGTCTGCTTCGTAGTTTACGCCGTCAATTCCAAAACCGAACAAACGGTAAAAATCGTCCCAATACCCGCGCACGTCGGCGACCTCTTCAAGATTGCTGTCGTTTACACTGTTCCAGATTCGCGAAACCTCTTTTTGGACGTCATCTCTAAGTTCAAAGTCGTCGAGCCGTATTCTGCCGCTTTCGTCGACAATCGTTTTTGGAACATAGAGTTTCTCTGCAAACATTCTATACATCTGCTCTATGCAGCCTTCGTGGATACCTAATTTTTTCATAACATTGAATAATATCGAAGTATACAGCGGAACAGCCGGAATAGCTGAACTTGCCTGCGTGACGACAGCTTTGTTTACTGATACATAAGCTTTGCCGTTTATAGGCGCGAGCAAATCTGTAATATCCTTTGCGGTTTTCTCAAGGTCCTTTTTAGCCATGCCTATAGTTCCGTCGGCATAGATAGCGTGTGTTATTTCCGGCCCGATATATGAATAAGCAAGTGTTATAGCTCCCTGGGCGAGAACGCCTGCGCCTTTAAGAGCTTCAATCCAAAGACGCCAGTCCTCGCCGCCCATAACCTTTATCGTTCCTTCGATTTCTTCTTCTGTTGCAGGCTCAACTGTTGCGGTTGAAAGTTTGTGAGTATTCATATCTATTGTTTTGCCTGTATATGCTTTACCTATGGGCTTGATTACTGAGGAATAGGTTTTGCCTGAATCTACAGTCCTGCGAGGAGCCGCGAGACTGTATACAACAAGGTCAACGCTGCCCAAATCTCTTTTTATGAGCTCAATTGTCTTATCTTTGGTTTCCTTTGAAAACGCGTCGCCCATTATGCTCTTTGCATAAAGGCCATCATCAAGTGCCTGTTTTTGAAACGCCGCCGTATTATACCATCCGGCAGTAGCTGTCCTTTTTAACTGTGCAGGCCTTTCATAAGCAACGCCGATGGTTGCAGCTCCGCAGCCAAAAGCTGCTGCTATGCGTGTGGCAAGGCCGTATCCTGTCGAAGACCCGATAATCAGCGCTTTTTTTGTGCCATCAATTGCGGGCTTGCTTTTGACGTAGGCGATTTGCTCCGCAACATTTTTTGCGCAGCCTGTCGGATGCGAGGTGGTGCAGATAAAACCTCTTATTTTCGGCTCAACTATCATGCTAATTCTCCTTCTGGAATGATAAAGGTAACTGAACAAAAGTAAATTACAGTTTTCTATTATACAATATTATTAATTTGTGTTCAACTTTGGAAATAAAGAATATTTTTGAAGTAAAGTCACTATAGCAAGTCCTCGTTCATATAATTACAGGAGTAAACAGGATTTGATGACCGAAAGTTAACGACACACTGGCGGAGGAGTATTATGAGGCGTTTGCGCAGTAAAAGACGGAAAAATAGAGCGCTTGTTGTCGCCATTGCAATATTGCTGACGCTTCTTTTGTCATACATCATATTTATGAACAGACTTCTGCCAGTTGTAGAAACAATGGCAGTAAACAGGGCGAGAAATATTTGCACCGATACTATAAACCAGGCGGCGGGGAAGGTAATCAAAGATAATAACATAACTTATGATATGCTGATGGAGCTTGAAAAAGACAGCAGCGGCAATATCACTGCGGTGAAAGCAAATACATTGAAAATAGATGAACTCAAATATAAAATATCAAACGAGGTAATAAAAGAATTGAACGAGGCTGACACATCGAGTCTCAGTATCCCACTTGGAACGGTTATAGGCGGTCAGCTTTTTCATGGATTGGGGCCGAAAATTAGGGTAAACATTGAGCGAATAGGCAGCGCGGAAACAAAGATAATAAATGAGTTTAGTTCTGCTGGAATCAACCAGACGCGGCAGCAGGTTTTGCTTGAAGTAGACGCGTCAATAACGGTGCTTGTATCCACCTCACATATTACGACAAATGTAAAGAGCAATTATACCATTGCGGATACTGTAATTGTCGGAAATGTACCTGATTCATATACAGTGGTTGATGACAGCTCAGGGAAAAGCAATTCAGATAAGATATTCATTTATGGAAATAAAGGCTCAAAATGATGAATTTAATGCTTTGACGGAGTGATATGAATGAATTTTTAGCAGAAAATATATTCCTCTTTTTTAGCAATAGTAGTATAATCATATACAGTATGTGACTAAATAGCCTGAAAACATCCTGAAAACATCTCATATTCTTTTGGCTTTAAGCAGTTAATTAAATCAAATAAAATAGCTTTATTAATTATGCTTTTAGTCAATAATGTAATCGCAAAGAAAATTTGAATTTGGAGTGTTTATATATTGTCTGATCCAGCGAAACGCGCAGAAGAACTGCGCAAACTCCTAAATTATCACAATTATCAATATTATGTTCTGGATAATCCTGAGATTGAGGATTATGAGTATGACAAGTTGCTTCGCGAACTTGAGGAAATTGAAGCAGCCCATCCGGAACTTATAACTCCTGATTCCCCGACCCAGAGGGTCGGCGGAGAGGCTCTTACTATGTTTGAGCCGGTTCATCATGAGGTCGTCATGGAAAGTCTTCAGGATTTGTTTTCCCATGACGAAGTTCGGGAATTCGATAAACGGGTTCGCGAGGCCGAGAAAGATATAACATATGTTGTTGAACCGAAAATCGATGGCCTCTCGGTGTCGCTCGAGTATGAAAACGGGCTGTTTGTCCGGGGGTCAACGCGAGGCGACGGTGTAACGGGCGAAGATGTTACCGCGAATCTCAAAACTATTCGCTCTATACCGCTAAAGCTCAATATGCCAATACCGTTTATTGAAGTAAGGGGCGAGGTTTTTATGCCCCATGAACGTTTTTTTAAGTTGGTTGAACAACAGGAACTCAATGATGAAAAGCCCTTTAAGAATTGCCGAAACGCTGCCGCAGGGTCACTTAGGCAGAAGAACCCCAAGATTACTGCTTCACGTGGCCTTGATATATTCGTTTTCAATATTCAGCGGATAGAGGGCGTCGATGTAGAATTACATTCAAAAGGACATGAGCTTCTAAAAAAGCTCGGTTTCAAGGTTATTCCGGACTATAAAATCTGCACCGATATTGGACAGGTTATCGAAGAAATTGATAAGATTGGTGAGCGGCGCGGAAAACTGCCATATGATATCGATGGCGCAGTTGTGAAGGTTGACTCTTATGCGGTAAGAAGAAAACTCGGCAGCACGGCGAAATTCCCGCGCTGGGCGGCTGCTTTCAAATTCCCGCCGGAAGAGAAAGAAACAAAACTGCTCGATATTGAAATCAATGTGGGCAGAACGGGTGTCCTGACCCCGACAGCGGTGCTTGAACCGGTGACGCTTGCCGGAACAACCGTTTCAAGGGCAACACTCCACAATCAAGATTTTATTGATGGACTTAAAATCGCCATAGGCGATACGGTTATAGTTAGAAAAGCAGGAGAAATAATCCCGGAAATAATCGGAGTCGCGAAAAAAGGGGGCGGCGACATATATAAAATGCCGACAACCTGCCCGTCCTGCGGCTCACCGGTTTTCCGCGAAGAAGATGAGGCAGCGTTAAGGTGCACAAACGCGGAGTGCCCCGCCCAACTTTTGCGCCATCTTATCCACTTTGCTTCAAGAGGAGCAATGGATATCGAAGGCTTAGGCCCTGCGATAATAGAGGCACTTGTTTCAAAAGGGTTGGTCAAGTCTCCTGCCGATCTGTATTATTTGGATATCGAAAGGGTTAAGGAAATAGAGCGCATGGGTGAAAAATCGGCGAAAAACCTTATTTCGTCGATTGAAAAATCAAAGTCGGCGGGACTTGCGCGGCTGCTTTACGCTTTCGGTATAAGAAATGTTGGTCAAAAGGCGGCAAAGCTGATTGCCGGCCGCTTTAAGACGATAGACCGGCTGTTTAACGTAACAGTGGATGAACTGACACAGATTGATGAAATCGGCGAGGTCATAGCGCAAAGCACAGTCGATTTCTTTAAACTCAAGAGCACTGAGCACCTTGTAGAACGGCTCCGTTTTGCAGGGGTTTTAATGGAAGATAATACAGAAGAAGTTGCCGATACCCGGTTTGCCGGTATGACATTCGTTCTTACAGGTACACTGCCCACTTACACAAGGAGCGAGGCTTCAAAAATCATAGAGAGCCTCGGCGGAAAGGTATCAGGCAGCGTTTCTAAAAAAACCACTTATGTTCTGGCAGGTGAGGACGCCGGAAGCAAACTGACAAAGGCCCAGTCACTCGGCGTTCCAATAATCAATGAAGACCAGTTTAAAGAAATGATAAAATAAAACAGATTAGGTGATGGAGGTAAATATAATGCCAGATATTGATATCCGACATATTGCAAAACTTGCAAGGCTGCATCTTGAAGAAAATGAGATACCCAAATTAAAAAAGCAAATGGGTGAAATTGTAGGCATGGTCGAGAACCTGCCGGAGTTTACTGATACAAACCTTCCTTTAAATAAAGAAGACGCTATGAGGTTGCGGCGTGATGAGGTAAGGGATTCAATGAAACGCGAAGAAATATTGAAGAATGCCCCTGCCACAGAGGCCGGCTGCATTGTCGTTCCCAAAATAGTGGAATAAAAAAGCGCATTACTATTTTCAAAAAAATAACGAGGTGCATATGATGGAACTTTTTGAATATACGGCTGCTGAACTGTCGCAAATGCTCAGAGAAAAGAAGTGCAGCGCCGAGGAAATTACAAAATCTGTTTTTTCACGCATAGATTCAACAGAGGATAAAGTAGCCGCATATATTACAACTACCAAAGAAACAGCATTAGAAACGGCCGCAGAAGTCGATAAAAAGCTGGCGGCAGGGGAGAAGCTCGCGCCGCTTGCGGGCATACCGACAGGTATAAAGGATAATATCGTCACAAACGGCGTAAAAACAACCTGCGCGTCGAAAATATTATCAAATTTCGTACCTCCCTATAGCGCTACTGTCATCAAAAGGCTTATAGATAACGATGTTGTTTTCACGGGCAAGCTCAATATGGATGAGTTTGCGATGGGGTCATCCTGCGAAAATTCATACTTCAAGAAAACGCATAACCCGCGTGACCTCGACAGAGTGCCTGGCGGTTCGTCCGGCGGCAGCGCCGCTGCTGTAGCGGCAGGCGAATGTGTTGTCGCTTTGGGTTCAGACACCGGCGGCTCAATAAGGCAGCCTTCCGCATTTTGCGGTGTTGTAGGGTTAAAGCCGACCTACGGTGCAGTTTCCAGATTCGGCTTAGTTGCTTTTGCGTCATCTCTTGACCAAATTGGCCCGATTGGACGCAGTGTTAAAGATACCGCTATGCTGTTCGACGCCATAAAAGGATATGACCATTATGACGCAACGAGCGAGGAGAAGGATATGGAACCTGTTGCGGACAAGCTCACAGGCAATGTCAAGGGCTTGAAGATTGGCATACCGGCTGAGTATTTCGGCAAAGGCGTTGACCCAGAAGTCAAAGAAATTGTGATGAATGCGGCGAAAGAATTTGAAAAACAGGGCGCAGAGCTTGTAAATATAAGCCTGCCGAGCACAGATTATGCGCTTTCTGCTTATTACATCATCGCTTGTGCTGAGGCTTCGAGCAATCTTGCCCGTTTTGACGGTGTAAAATACGGTTATCGGGCTGAAAAGTTCGATAGTCTTATAGATATGTATGAACGTTCAAGAAGCGAAGGCTTTGGCGCAGAGGTCAAACGCCGCATTATGCTTGGTACGTTTGTTCTGAGCTCGGGATACTACGACGCTTATTACAAGCGCGCAAAACTCACTCAGCTCAGAATAACCGATGAATTTAACGAGGCGTTCAAAAAATGCGATATTCTGCTGACGCCGACGTCTCCTGAAACAGCGTTCAAATTAGGTGAAAGAACTGACGACCCATTGAAGATGTATGCCGCTGATATCTGCACTGTACCTATTAATATTGCTGGGCTCCCTGCAGTATCATTCCCATGCGGCAAAGATAAGGCGGGTCTGCCTGTAGGCTGCCAGCTTATCGGCCGAAAATTTGACGAGCAGACGATTCTTGACGCGGCTTATGCCTTTGAAAAAATTTATGGCCCCGCTGAAGTTGCACGGATATAATGGAGGGAACTAAACAATGAAATATGAAACCGTAATTGGTCTTGAAGTACACGCCGAGCTTAATACAAAATCAAAGATATACTGCTCATGCAAAAACGCATTCGGTGCGGAAGTAAACACTGAGTGCTGCCCTATATGCACAGGCATGCCGGGAACTTTGCCGACGCTCAATGAAAAGGTTGTGGAGAAGGCAGTCCGAATGGGACTCGCCCTGCATTGCACCATCAATCGCGTCTGCAAACAGGACCGCAAAAACTATTTCTATCCCGATTTGCCAAAAGCCTATCAGATATCACAATATGATGTGCCTTTGTGCGAGCATGGCTATGTGGATATTCTTGTCGGCGGAGAGATAAAACGCATAGGAATAACGCGCATCCACATAGAAGAAGACGCAGGAAAGCTGCTGCATGGCGACAGCTTCTCAGGCTCTCTTGTCGATTTCAACCGCTGCGGTGTTCCCCTTATTGAGATTGTCTCTGAACCTGACCTCCGTAGCGCCGAGGAAGCGAAAATCTATCTTGAAACCATACGCCAGATATTGCTGAGTCTTGATGTATCAGACTGCAAAATGCAGGAAGGTTCAATACGCTGTGACGTTAATGTTTCCGTTCGCCCTGTCGGCAGCAAGGAATTCGGCACCCGCTGCGAGATGAAAAACGTAAACTCCTTTAATGGAACTGCAAGAGCTATAGAATATGAGGCAAAACGGCAGATTGCGATTCTTGAAAGCGGCGGCACCGTTGAGCAGGAAACAAGGCGTTGGGACGACGCAAGAGGCGAAAGCATACTTATGCGTACTAAAGAAGACGCACAGGACTACAGATATTTCCCCGAACCGGACCTCGGCACAATCGTTCTCAGCGAAGAATATGTCGAAGGTATCAGGGCTTCTTTGCCGGAACTGCCTAATCACAGGCAATTCAGATATATGAAAGATTATTCTCTGCCTGAGTTTGACGCCGGCCTGCTGTCACAAAGCCTGGATAAGGCCGAGTTCTTTGAAGAGTGTTTAAAAGCCGGCAATGTTAAACCGAAAACAATTGCCCACTGGATTACAGGCGATATAACAAGGATTCTTAACGAAAAGGGAATTAAGCTAAAAGATTCGAAGATTTCACCTAAAATGCTTGTGACAATGCTGTCGCTCATCGACAAGGGCACTATTTCAAATACAGCCGGAAAAACTGTCCTTGAAGAAATGTTTGCCACAGGCAAAGACCCCGAGGAGATTGTAAAAGAAAAAGGCCTTGCGCAGGTCAGCGATGCCGCGGCTCTTGAAGCACTTGTTAAGGAAGTTCTTGCGCAGAACGAGAAATCCGTTGCTGACTATAAAAAAGGTAAGACAAACGCTCTGGGTTACCTTGTCGGTCAGTGCATGAGAGCGTCAAAGGGCAAGGGCAATCCGCAAATATTGAGAGATCTGTTGCAAAAAGAACTCAACAAATAATAACGAAAAAATAAGTTAAGGCACACAAAAAGGCCACCCTTGAAAGGGTGGCCTTTAATATCAGGTTATTGATTATCCCTTAGAGTAAACTTTAGATAAAGTATAATATTTTTCGCAAATTCATAGAAGTCCAATAAAAATGACATGGACGTAACCGTTTGGTAGAATTAAGTTAGCACACAAAATACCAACCAAAGGAGGTTACGTACCATGTCAGAT
>NZ_JBAIZF010000006.1:0-173644 GCF_036762875.1 [Clostridium] cellulosi
GATAAGATATCCCACATCGTTAAGATGGTAAGACACCTTGAAGACTACAAGGTTGATAGGTCGGAGGTGTAAGCACCGTGAGGTGTTAAGCTGACCGATACTAATATGTCGAGGGCTTGACCTCAAAGAGTTCTACGAAAGCAGTAGAGTAAATTAAACTTTGTTCAGTTTTGAAGGCCCTTAAAGTGCTTTCAATAAGTAAATGCAGTATAAAATTATATCAATAAGTATTGACATTGAGTCATATTTATGATATAATTTTCTGCGTTGAAAAAATCGGTGTCAATAACGATGAGGACCCACCCGTTCCCATTCCGAACACGGAAGTTAAGCTCATCAGTGCCGAAGATACTTGGCGGGCGACCGCCTGGGAAAATAGGTCGATGCCGGTACAAGGTTATCTCTCGATAACCTTGAGATATTCCTCAATAGCTCAGCTGGTAGAGCATGCGGCTGTTAACCGCAGGGTCGTAGGTTCGAGTCCTACTTGAGGAGCCACGGAGCCGACGCGCAATAGCGCGGCGGTTCTTTTTTTATGCCTGCGTAAATCCATTTGTGCTGTAAATATGCATTGAGTAATACATATCGAGTAGAAATGATTAAGAAAAAGAAGAAAATGAAAATAATTGACAATACAAACATAAAATAATATAATAGGATATAGCAATAAGAGGAAGGACAGATGAAAATGAAACGATTTATTCATTTATTAGTTGCACCTTTACTTGTAATTGCAGTTTGTTTAAGTGCTACGACAGTTTACGCACAAGAGACAGCTACCGGAAAACCAAATTTCGATGAAAATACGGTTGTGGAGTATAGTAAAATCTTTATAAAAAATATGGTAGACAGTGGAGGAACTACTAAGTGGAATGGAAATACGAAACCGGCTAATATAATAAAAACCTACGACATTGACGGAAATGTTAATGCGTACATAATAAATCTGCAGACAGATGGCAGAAAAAGCGGATACATTTTAGCTGAAGTATATACAGAAGAAGAACCGAATATATCTGAATTTGGGTTTACAGGAGAATATATAATACCATCTGGTGAAAAAGCTTCAAGATGTGGGAAAGAGAAACTATACTATGCAGGGAATAGATGCTTTTTTAAAAAAAGCGGTAATAAAATGTATGACTTGTGGGAAGACAGTAAAATTGAAATAGACAAGCAACGAATCAGAAATTACTATAAAAAGGAGAAAGACATAGTTAATAACTCGATCAAATCACAAAAAAGTAATTCTTCAAAAGTTAAACGCAGTGATGAACTGCAAGGTAAAGTAATTGGAAAACCGGTAAATATACCAAATGTTAAATTAGGTGGATTTAAGCCATATCCTATGGATTATCTTAATAAATCAGCAGGTTTACCAACGAATTCTGGGACATGCGAAGAAGCTTGTGCGACTAATATGCTATTATATTGGAATCGGTGTAGAGGCGTTCATGGTTTATTTATAAATGGCAAAGCTGAACGTACATTTAAGGAATTACTCTCATATATGAAATACCACAATGGCACATATGATTATATCGGTTATAAAGGTATGGGCTCATATATTGCTCGAAAAGATATCACGGATTCGAAAGGGCATGATTATAGGTCTAGATCTAAAGTCGATTGGTCTTTTATTAAAACGAATATAAATAATAATAATGCACTAGCATTTTGTGCCGATTGCTCAACTTATAAATCCGGCAACGGGGGGCATGCTTTCCTTGCTGTAGGTTATTGCAATACCACTGAGGGTCAGTTTATAAGAGTGTGTGATGAATGGGACTATTCAGTTGATCACTATTATAAATACATTTGGTCGAATGTAAATGAAGTATGGTATTATAGGTGGTAAAAATGAATAAGAAACGTATCGCCGTTATTGTAATAATCGCCATAGTTCTTGTTGCAGCAGGGATTTATCTGATTCCTCATTTAGTTTACAAACCAATTGAAAAAGTGACAGGCACTGATTTTTCAAAAGTTGATAAAGTAGTAATCGGCGCAGGGTGGAATGGCAACGTCTGTACTTTGACAGACAAGGATGAGATTGATGAGTTTTTATCCTTGTTCAAAGACGTCAAAGTGCGCAAGAATTTTGACCAACGTTCGAGAACCGGCTTTTCTTACTCCGTAATGCTTTTTGAGAATGGTAAAGAGGTAGAAGGATTTACTGTTTTAGGACCAGGCGGATTTTATATGCGTGGCAAGTACTATTCAGGCAAAAACTTTGATGAGGATAAGCTCGATAAAATCGATACTTCATACAACTGGACCAGAGAAGATTAGACTGCACATTAAGTATTAAACGCTGCAATAAGCTGATAAGACAGCATGGGAGGACATTGTAATAAGGAAAAAACTTATAGCTGTAATTGCGGTAGTTGCCGTAGTGCTTATTGCAGCGGGGATATTTCTGTGGTCGTATCTCATTTACAGGCCAATTGAAAAAGTGACAGGCACTGATTTTTCAAAAGTTGATATGGTAACTTTAGGTGCTGGCTGGAATGGTCAGGCCATAAAGCTCGAAGACAAAAATGCGATAAAAGAATGTGTTGACGCCTTTAAAGACGCCAAAGCCCGCAAAAGTTTTGACCAAAGAAAGCTAACAGGTATTGGATTATGTGTATTTCTTTATCAAAAAGGAAGAAATGCGTTGGTGTTTGACGTAAGTGACGGGAAAGTGCTAATGATTGATGATACGCGTTACATAGCCAAAAATTTCGATAAAAAGAAAGTCAACAAAATTTGGGATAAATAAAGTAACGAAGAGTAGGTATTAAATTCTATCAATAGCCATAATAAATAAGAGCATATTCGTTGCTCCTAAAGAGAAACGAATATGCTCTGTTTGTTTTCTGTTAAATTTCTTACTTATTTAAGTATTGTTGTATCAATAATATAATGGGGGCGGGCTTTTACTTCTTTATAGATCTTTCCTATATATTCACCGCAGACGCCGGCGCTCAATAGCTGGATTCCGCCGATAAACCATATCGAGCCTACAATACTTGCCCAGCCCGCGTGAGCGTTGCCAGTCAGTTTTGAAACCAGTGCATATATAAGCGCACACAAACTTATAATGCAGACCACAAAACCTATGCCGCCGATAAGTTTTAAAGGTACGGTGCTGAACGAGGTTATGCCGTCGAGCGCAAAGGAGATCATCTTTTTAAGAGGATATTTTGACTTTCCGGCAAAACGCTCATGCCGTTCATAATAAACATTAGCTGTTTTAAAGCCTATCAAAGGCATAATCCCCCGCAGGAATAGGTTTACTTCTTTGAACTGGGAAAGTGCCTCAATGGCGCGTTTGCTCATAAGCCGGTAATCGGCATGATCGCTTATGAGTTCAACCCCCATCGCTTTCATAATGCGGTAGAAGCCGTGGGCAGTGCCGCGCTTAAAAGCCGTATCTGACGCGCGGCTTTTCCGAATCCCGTAAACAATCTCATTGCCCTCTTCAAATCGCTCTATAAATTCCGGTATGACGCTGATGTCGTCCTGTAAATCCGCGTCCATAGAGATGGCAGCGTCACAATAATCCTTTGCGGTCATCAATCCGGCAAGCAGGGCATTCTGATGCCCGCAGTTTCTCGAAAGCTTAACGCCGCAAACATACGGAATGTTGTGAGAAAAATCCGATATAAGTTCCCAAGTGCGGTCACGGCTGCCGTCATCAACCAGCAGAATGCGGCTGTCCTTGGATATCGCGCCGCTGTCCTCCAATTCGCGTATTTTTTCTCCGAGCTGTCTTACGGTTTCAGTAATGACCTCTTCCTCATTGTAGCAAGGTATTACGAAGTATATGGTATGCATATTTTCCTCCATTTTTAAACTTCTTTTATTTAAACACCAGGATATTAATAATCATAAGTACATTCTGTAAACAAGTTTTTAACTTTCGCAGAATACCTTGATTAGAGCCATACTGATTTTTGACAGAAAATCGCTTTTTATATGCCGTATTGTATAAACAATTTAATTGTTTTCTTGTTCAGCTTTTACTTCAGCATGTTTACCGTTCCGTTTTTTAATAACAATCAGATAAACGGCAAAGACAACAATAGAAGCAGCGGAGACTGCGATTCCAGGATAAAGGCCGGGCGTTGTATAGTTAAACCGGATTTCGCTTGTTCCGGCATCACATTCTACTGCCATGAAACCGATATTGACCTGTTCAATCTTTGCGGGTTTTCCGTTGACGGTGGCTGTCCATCCGCTGTCATACGGTACGCTGAAAAATACGAGATTCTTTTTTGGGAGTGTTATTGAGGCAGAGAAGCCCTTATTATCATATTTAAATGAAGAGCAGGTATATTTTCTCCGTTCAGCGCAGTCGGCGGCAAGGGCAGTGTCGCTGAAATCATTGTCTTCATCGGGATTATAGGGCGACAAAATGTCTTTATACCGTTTTATCTGGTCGTTCTCAAGCACCATGGCTTTCAGCAGCACCCTGTCTTTGCTTGAAGAGACAACGAACTGCTGTTTTGTTATATATTTATCATAGGTAAATCCCATCGGGATATAATTTGTATTCTCCCATTGTTTAAAACCGAGCTGTGAGCCGACGTATTTCCACCCGGGCATGCCGATACTTGAAAGGTTGCCTTGGTCGAATAGATACTTGACGGACAACAAGGGCCGTATTCCAGGTACTGAAGTGTCAGGCCGCGAGCCCACATCCCTTGTCACGCCGATGGTGTTGTAGAAATTCATTATGGACGGCGGGACTACGCTTTGGAAGGCGTTGATTGTAGGTATACGCCAGAACATTCCTTGATTGTCGATGCCGTTGAGCACATCAATGCGGAAAAACTCTGATTTATCTACTTTTATATTTGAAGCACCTTCCACCGCTGTTTTCTTAAACCAGTCACCATCCCAGCCATAGGCTTTTCCTGTTGAGATAAAAAGGTTGCCATAAAGGCTTGTGACAACGAGAAGTGAAACAGTTGCATATGTTGCGAAGGTTGTTGTACCCCTTTCATAATAGTGGATAACCACATAAAGAAGCGTAAGCCCAAGTGCAACGATGGCAACATATGCCCAGAAGCGGGCAGGGTCCTCTTCAAGGCCTATTTGAATGAACTGGTTATCACTGAATTTGGGTATAAGCCCTATGCTGAGGGCAAAGGCAGCGGTGATAAAAACAGTCCACCTGAAACCGGACATGATGTCGATTTCGGGGTCTTCATAGGCGCAGGCAGTGGCGAGCGCCAGCATCAGCACCGCCATATAGTACCAACGGCCGTAATATGCATCGTTGAAAAGCACGAAGCTTGAATTCAAAACCGGTATGAGGGCAAAAACAAAGCAGGTAATTATAATTCTGCGCAGCCAGCTCTTGCGTTTTGCCATGAGGTAGGATATAACTCCCGTCATTGAAAACATGGGTAGCCAGGCTGCGACTGACGACCATTTTGCATTTGAATCCGGGAAAAAGTTCGGCGCAGAAGGCAGGTCCTGAGGGAAGAATACAGTATGTATTATATCGAAATAGCGCTGGGGCCAGCCGTAAACAAGCAGGTTCCAGCCTTTGAGCAATGAAGACGTTCTCGGATTGCCTGTTATGGCCAGCACTGCCGGTATAATCAAAGCGCTGCCCATAAAGAACCCAATAACGGCTTCGAACACCAGGTTCAGATACTTTTTTGCTGTTATCTGCCAATCACCCGACAGCATGCGGATACACCAGTAGATAACGACAAAAACAACTTCACCCACGAAGAAGTTGTAGTTGACCACCGCATTCACAAAAACAGTGACGGCGAAAACGCCTTTGCGGTCATTCTTCATAAACTCCTCAAGCCCGATGAGCATAAGCGGGAAAAACGCCATAGGCTCGTGGAAATGATTGAAGAATATATTATAAATGGAATAGCTTGAGAAAGCATAAAGAAGGGCGCCAATGATTGCGTAATCTTTATTTTTGACAAACCTTTCGATAAATCCGTAGGATGTCAGCGCAGCTACAGCAATTTTTAATACAAGGAGCGGTCCGAGGGTGTAAGGGACTGCGGCGGAAGGCAGAGGTATTGTCAGCCAGAAAAACGGGCTTCCAAGCAGATAGAACGCATATGAGCCGATAAAATTTGCACCGAGGTCGGTATTCCAGTTCCACCAGATGTTCCCGCTTTTGATTGCGTCGTGGGCAAGCTGGTAAAACGGGACCTGTTGGACACAGTAATCACCGAAGAACAGGAACAGCCCTTTATCCAGTATGATGTAGGGGAGCAGGAAAGAAAGCGCTGTTAAAAAAGCGGTTAAGAATACCTTAACATAAGGGCTTTTTATTTTTCCAATCTTCACCGGCTTGTTAAGTATTGTTTCAATCTGCATTTTTACACCTCATTTAATTTAGCATTGACCTTCTGAGCGCATGTCCGATATATCAGACCGGAAAATGCAGGTGTTGATACAATATTTTCTGAAATTATTGGTAATGTTTATATTATAGCATTAATTTGCCGTCAAAAAAACAATTGATTTGTTAATTATGCAATCGCGTAATAAAATAACTTCACTTTGCGCTCATAGACAAAAGGCCGGCTGTTTGTTATAATTTACTCGTCCGATGGAGTAAAGTCTTATGTGGGCTCATAAGAAGGTAGTTTAAATGAAAAACAGTTTTTTTGCCATGCTTTCACGCATGAAGCTGATAAGCCGGTGGGGGCTTATGCGCAACTCCATGCCTGAAAATATAGCTGAACACAGTTTTGATACGGCTTTATTGGCTCATGCGCTGGCTGTTATAAAGAATAAACGCTTTGGCGGCAATGTCGACGCGGGGAGAGTCGTCATGCTGGCGCTATACCATGACGCCCCGGAGATTTTTACGGGCGATATGCCGACGCCGGTCAAGTATTTTAATCCAAGCATCAGGAACGAGTATAAGCAAGTTGAAAAAGCGTCGCTTTTAAAGCTCCTTTCATATTTGCCAGACGACCTTAGAGGAGATTATGAAGACGTAATGGTGCCTAAACCCGAGGACAAAGAGCTTTTGCGGATAGTCAAAGCCGCGGACAAGCTTTCAGCGCTTATCAAGTGCATTGAGGAAGAAAAGGCGGGCAGCAGGGAATTCAAAAAAGCTGCCGCCGCGCAGGAAAAAACGCTTAAAGAGATGAATATGCCGGAAGTAGACTGCTTTATGACGGAATTTTTGCCTGCGTTCAGCCTCACCATTGATGAGCTGGAATCAGAGTAATTACATAGGAATATACAGGGGGATTTTAAATGAGAAATAAAAAAGCTATCTGGGTCACCCAGACCGCAATGCTGATAGCGCTTATCGTATTATCACAACTGCTTTCGAGGGTTATTCCCACAATTCCGGTCGGGCAGTTCAATCTCAACCAGCTTGTAACAGGCTCACTTGTAAACCTTGTGCTCGTCGTCGGCGCGTATGCTGCTGGTTTTGCGTCTGCGGGCACAGCCGCCATAATTTCACCTATCCTGGCCGCGTTCCTCGGCATTATCCCGGGCAAGCTGCCGCAGATGGTGCCGGTAGTTATGATGGGCAATCTTGTGATTGTGTTTATAACATGGCTGTGCTTCAGGGCTTCAAACGGGCTCGGAAAGGGCAGCGCCACGGTGCTTATGATAGTCGGCGTCGTTGCCGGTGCTTTCTTGAAAATGGTGACTATGTGGGCGGCGGTTGAAAAGATTGTTGTTCCCGTTTTGCATATAAATGAAAGCCTTGAGAAGGTACTTGTAGGGGCGGTTTCGATTTCCCAGTTTGTCACAGGCGTTATCGGCGGCTGTGTAGCGCTCCTCATTATGCCGGCATTGGGAGGCCTCAAACGGGGAAGGTGATAACCCATTGTACAAATTAAATACTGCATATACAAACGGCAGGAATGGATTCCATTCCTGCCGTTTATGATTATTTTTTCATTATCTCTTCGAGTGCGAGTTTTGCATCAGGGAACGGCGCGAGCGCCCGCGGCAATATGCCGAGCACATAGGCTATGAGCAGGCCGTAGTTTGTAATGCCTACGCCGTTTTGCTTTGCGGTTTCTATGCGGTAAGCCATTTCGCGGCGGTTTACCATGCAGCCGCCGCAGTGGACGATGGCCGCATATTTCTTAAGGTCGCGTGGGAATGCGTTTCCGGACGTCCATTCAAATTCTATACTATCTCCTGCCATCTGCCTTATCCAGCGGGGGATCTTGACTGTGCCGATATCGTCAGACTGCCTGTGGTGGGTGCAGGCTTCGGCAATAAGTACACGGTCGCCGCTTTTGAGAGCTGCTATGCTGCCAAGCCCCCGGACCATTTCGACAAGGTCACCCTTCTGACGGGCGAACAGTATGGAAAACGATGTGAGCGGGATATCAACTGGAGTGTCGGCGGAAACCTTTTTAAACGCCTGCGAGTCAGTAATAACAATATCCGGCTTTCTGCTAAGGCTTTTTAGCGTTTCTGCCAGTGTATTCTCTTTTGTCACAACGGCAATGGCGTTTTGATCAATGACGTCCCTGATTACCTGCTGCTGGGGCAGTATTAGCCTGCCCTTGGGAGCGCCCTTGTCGATAGGCGTGACAAGGACGGCGATTCCGCCTGGATTTACAAGCCCGCTGACAAGTGATAACTCCGCGTCGTCAGTGGGTGCAATTTTAATAATGAGGTGTTTAAGCTCCTGTATGCCTTCGCCGGTGCGGGCGCAGACTTTGATTACCGGTAAGCCCAGCTCTTTTTGCAGTTTCTTAATTTCGCTGTCCGGGATATCCTTTACGTCGCTTTTGTTGAGCACTAATAGCTGCGGCAGCTTGCGGGCGTGAATCTCTTCGATGAATTTTCTCTCAAAATCCGTAATGCCGGCGTCGGCGGCCGCGACGATAATAGCCATATTTGTGTGGCGGAGTACCTCATAGGCCTTTTCAACTCGGGCAAGCCCGAGGTCGCCCACGTCGTCAAGTCCGGGTGTGTCTATAAAGACAACCGGGCCGAGGGGCAGCAGTTCCATGGTTTTATGAACCGGGTCGGTTGTTGTTCCCGCGACGTCGGATGTCACTGATACAGGCTGACCGGTGATAGCATTAATTAATGAAGATTTTCCGGCGTTGCGTTTTCCGAAAATAGAGATGGCTGTGCGGTTGGAAAGTGGTGTTGTATCCATATTATCAGCTTCCTTCATGCCCGTAAGTGCCGGGTCTTCGTATTTTATGGCGCAGCAGATTTCAATTTACTAAACAGTCAGAAACCGGCCGCACCGAATTTATTTGTTATAACATCTCCTTTATTATATCATGTCCGTAAATAGTAAGCAAAAGGAGTGTTTGCCAATTTGGGCTGACTATGAAATTTGTTTGCTCAAGAGATGTGTGCAGCTGCCAGTACTTAAATTGCTACATAGCAAAATTATCATTAATATGGTATTATTAGATAAAGGAGGTGGGACAGCTTGATATATTTTATTATCGCATTAGTTATATTGATTTTGCTGCTTATTTTGATTCGCGTAAAGAAGAAAACAGAAATTGAGAAGTATTTTTACTTGCAAATGTTTCTCTATTTTATAGGCAGTGCTGTTTATATAGATTATGTACCGGTTGGGTTCTTGTTTTGTCTATTAATTATGTTAAGTCACCCGGATATAAAAAATAAGAGATTTAAAATTATTGCCATAGCGTTAGGTTTCATAGCTACTCTAATTTCATTGGCAGTTAATAAGTTAAAACTGTAGTATAAATTACCCTGAGAATCCGAAAAGTGAGGATTCTCAGGGTGTTTTTATGAGCTTTATGTAACTCACGAACTTTGTGCTAAATCCTGCTGCTTCCGCTTTTCTTCCGCATTAATAATAAATGGTTTAAAAATCGGTACTTTGCGCAATAAGAAATGATAAAGCAAAAATCCGATTGCTGCCCCAGCTACATTCAGATAAACATCGGTAATATCCGTTTTTCTCATTTCATCAAGCATTGTTATCTGCCATACAAGCTGGAGAAGTTCAATACTTATCGAAGTCAAAAGGGCAGTACCAATCGCTGTATACCATTTTCTCATCTTCTTGAAATTGAAGGCAAGGAGAATGGTATAAGGGAACATTAGAAATGCGTTGCCAAAGATATTTCTAAAGATGGTCCGAAATGAGGCATGATCAAATCTAAAATAAAATGGGTTTAAATTGACGTAAACAGGCCAGGGTCTTTTTTCGTATGATATCGGAAAAATGCTCGGCTTGCTGCCGAAAAATATTAAAATCGGGAATAAAGTGACGTCAATAAGCGTAAGGAGATATATCAGAAAACATAATCTCGTGACTTCAAAGAACCAGTTTATTTTCCGCGCCTTTATTGCCTTTATTATCCTGACGGCCAAATAGATAAAGCAAATTAAAATCGCAAATGTCTGGAAATATACTTTATATCCGCGGTAATCCATCGTTTCACCTGCGATCAATTTAATTATGCAAAGTACCAGAACCTTCAGTAAAAGAATAACCACCGCATACTAGATAGTATTTGTCGCTTTTAGCATCTGCTTTAGATGGGAATTTATATCTTCCTGTATCCTTGACATATACCTTTCCATAGTTTCTATCCCAACTAGAGAACCAACTAGTATTCCTTTTCAACACTATAGTTGCGTAGTCCCCGCGACAAAAATCGACATCCAAATACACTGTGCCTTTGTCTAATGTATGATACACTCCATTGCGTCTGCCATCAATTGATGTGCCAGCATAATAGAAACTGCTTGAAGCAGCATTAGCGTGAAATGATAATATACTAACAGAAAAAGTTACGGCTAATACTGCAACGCCTAATGCGTTTAAACATTTGCTCCTTGTGGAAATTTTTATGAAATCCATCTCCCTTTAAACTAATTATGTATAACTGTGTATCATATTGTAATATAACGACAAATAATTGTCAAGCATTGTTAAATCGCTTTATCCACAGAAGCTAAAGAAAATGGTATAATATATAGTACTTTGTATTTGTCCCTGAAATAACTTCAAACTCAGAACCGGACGTTCTGTCTTCATCTGTCCCTGCATAAAATTATACCAATTCATTTAAATAAAATCTCGCGGCAAATATGTTTATATTTGCTGTGTAATTTTTAAAGGCGGGGGCGGAAGAACAGTGTTTGTAATATCTTTTAGGGCGCCGACAATGAAAGCCGCGGCGATAATTATCGCGCTTGCCGTTATTGTCAGCGCCGCCATATGGGAAGGCAGAGTGGCCAAGAACGCAACAGACAGCGCAAGTGAAGTGACTGCGGCAAGCACATTGGGAAAAGGCATTGATTTCTCGAACAACGAAAACCGGGTGGCGTTCCTGAAAAGCCTTGGCTGGGAAGTGACATCAGAGCCTGCCGAGGTAGTTGAGATAATAATACCGCAAACTTTCAACGAGGTTTATAACAACTATAATACCCTCCAAAAATCCCAGGGCTTTGACCTTACCAAATACCGGGGAGTTCGCGCAAAACGCTGGACATATAACATCACCAATTATCCAAATGTAAAAGAGGGCGTCAGGGCAAATCTTATCGTATATAACGGCACGCTTATCGGCGGAGACATATCAAGCGTTGAATCTAACGGGTTTATGCATGGGCTTCGTATAGGGAACGTAAAAACCGGCATTTCCACGTCTAACGCCGATATTGTGGCCGAAACATTTAAATCGAGCAGTAAGTAGCATTGATTTGGCAATACTTATTATAAGGGGTTTTTTTATGCCAGTGTTAAGACTTGACCGTATGTTATCCAGTCAGGGTATAGCAGCGCGTAAGGAAATAAAAGAGTTAATATCGAAAGGGCTCGTTACAGTAAACGGCGGCCATGTGAGGAATCCATCGCTTAAAATAGATACGGACAGGGATACCGTCTGCGTAAACGGCGTTCCGGTGAAATATCGGGAACATGTTTATATAATGATGAACAAGCCTGCAGGAGTAATTTCCGCGTCTGACGACCCGCGGGAGAAAACCGTTATCGACCTTTTGCCGCCCAAGCTCAAACGGCCGGGGCTTTTTCCGGCGGGCAGGCTTGACCGGGACACAGAGGGCTTTTTGCTTATAACCGATGACGGCACCTTTGCGCACAACATACTGTCTCCCAGAAAACACGTCAGCAAGCAGTACTATGTCGTTATTGACAGCCCCCTCACCCCCGAGGAAATTGAGCGCTTTGAAAACGGATTGGTTATCGACGGAGGAATCACCTGCCTTCCGGCAAAACTGAGGGTTCTGGAGGGCGGCGTCAGCAGCGGCGGGGCCAGAGTGATGGTCACAATCCATGAGGGGAAATATCATCAAATAAAACGCATGTTCAAGGCACTCGGACATGAGGTTATTTATCTGAAACGTACCGCCATGGGAGGCCTGCATCTCGATGACAGCCTTAAGCCTGGAGAAGCCCGTGAATTAACTGATGAAGAGAAAGAACTAATAGTAAAATCATGAGCGTATGGAATATACGGGCAAAATAAGTAAATTAATACACTTGAACAAAAGATACAGTTTTATCGCTGATTATTTATTTAAATTATCTTTTTATTAGACAATTTAAATAAATGTGCAAAAAAATCTTTGGGCAATCGTAATCTTACATTTCTTGCTGCTTTCTGATATCATATATACAGTTAGTTAATTACGACCTTACAGGAGGATTACACCATGGCAAGTTTAACACTCAAGCATGTTTACAAAAGGTATAACGAAAACGTAACTGCTGTTTCAGATTTCAATCTCGAAATTAAAGACAAAGAATTCATCGTTCTCGTCGGTCCTTCAGGCTGCGGTAAATCAACAACACTGCGTATGATTGCTGGTCTTGAAGAGATTAGTGAAGGTGAACTGTACATCGGCGACAGACTCGTAAATGATGTCGCTCCTAAAGACAGGGATATAGCGATGGTTTTCCAGAACTATGCGTTGTATCCGCACATGACTGTTTTCGATAACATGGCATTCGGTCTTAAACTCCGCAAGACACCGAAGGATGAAATCAAACGCCGTGTTGAAGCAGCTGCAAAGACCCTTGATATTGCACATCTTCTTGATCGTAAGCCAAAGGCATTGTCAGGTGGTCAGAGACAGCGTGTTGCTCTCGGCCGTGCTATCGTTCGTGAGCCGCAGGTATTCCTCCTCGACGAGCCTCTGTCAAACCTTGATGCAAAGCTTCGTGCTCAGATGAGAACAGAGCTTCAGTTGCTCCACAACAGATTGGGCACAACATTCATATATGTTACACATGACCAGACGGAAGCTATGACAATGGGCGACCGCATTGTTGTTATGAAAGACGGTGTCATCCAGCAGGTTGATACCCCGCAAAACCTCTATGATAAACCGTGCAATGTGTTCGTCGCTGGATTCATGGGTTCACCGCAAATGAACTTCATCGACGCTAAGCTTTCAAGCCACGATGGCGCTATCTGGGTTGATTTCGCATTTGTCGACGGTAGGCCCAAATACAGCATTAAGCTTCCGGAAGGCAAGGTTAAGGACGAAAACGTTAAGTCATTCATTGGCAAGGATGTTATCCTTGGTATTCGTCCGGAGAACATCCATGACGATGAGAGATTCATTTCTCTGGCTGATACAGGTATTATTGATGTCAAAGTTCAAGTTACAGAGCTTATGGGTGCTGAGACCTATCTGTACCTCGATCTTGAAGGCACACAGGTTACTGCCCGCGTCGATCCGCGCACAACAGCTAAGCAGGGCGATGAAATTAAGGTTGCCTTTGATGTCAACAAGATTCACCTGTTTGACAAAGAGACCGAAAAGGTTATCCTCAACTGATAACATTTATTTCAAAACCCGGTTCTGCACAGGACCGGGTTTTTTTATTTCCATAAATCAGTATAAGGGCTTTAAATTGGCAGTATAAACCAGCCTTAATAATTTACTGAGAATATTGGAAATTTAATAACAAATTGTAAAATGTTAAGGAAATATCACAAAATGGCATAAATTACTTGGCGTCTGCCGCAGCATAATGAGAAAAAAAGCTTCAATACAGTTGAAAAAAATCCGTTTTGTAGTAAAATATAATTGTTATGTAATATCTATTTATCAAAAATTGAAATTTGGCATCATAACTGTTAAAAAATATTTGGTTTTAAATCCTCAAAGACGGGCGGATTAAATTTTTCAAAATAAGCAGCTGAATGGAGGCAATTACATGTCAACCAGACTTTTTCAAAGCGTTATTCAGCAGATGAAAGATACACTCGACAGGGTTGTCGGTGTAGTTGATGAAAACGGTGCCGTAATCGCGTGCAGTGAACTTGGACGTATCGGTGAAATTCATGAAGGTATAATTGGTGAACTGACAGGTGTACCCCTCCTTTTGCGCGGGGGATGGACATATAAACCGTTCGGCTCAAAACCAAGGCCTGACTATGCTGTTTTTGTTGAGGGCAGCGACCAGCTTGCAACAAAATATGCGAATATAATTGCTGTTTCGCTTTCCAGCATAAAGCAGTATTATGATGAAAGATACGACAAGGGCAACTTTATAAAAAATGTTATTCTCGATAATATACTGCCGGGCGATATTTACCTTAAAGCGAGGGAACTACATTTAAATTCTGATGTCGTCCGTGCTGTTTTGTTAATAAGGATTACCGAAAAGAACGATATTTCTGTATTTGATGTTATTCAGAATCTTTTCCCGGACAAGCAGAAAGATTTTGTTATCAATGTAAACGAAACCGATATTGCGCTTGTCAAGGAGGTTAAGCCCGGTATAACTACAGCCGACCTTGAGAAGCTTGCCCTTTCGATAGTTGATACGTTGAGCGGTGAGTTTTATACCCATTGTGTCGTCGGTATTGGCACAATTGTAACAGGCGTCAAGGACCTCGCCAAATCCTTTAAGGAAGCTCAGGTTGCCCTTGAAGTAGGCAAGGTGTTTGACACTGAAAAGACTATTGTCTCTTACGACAATCTTGGTATCGCAAGGCTTATCTATCAGCTTCCGACAACGCTTTGCGAAATGTTCTTAAAAGAAGTTTTCAAAAAAGGTTCTATCGAGTCACTTGATCAGGAGACTCTCTTTACAATACAGAGATTCTTTGAAAACAACCTGAATGTTTCTGAAACATCGCGCAAACTTTTCGTACACCGCAATACACTGGTATATCGTCTTGAGAAAATCAAGAAGCTGACCGGCCTTGATTTAAGACAGTTTGACCATGCCATAGTGTTCAAGGTTGCGCTCATGGTTAAGAAGTACTTGGTATCAAATCCTGATAGGCTCTGATAGTATCCCGAGGGTGGTGTAGTTGTGATTCAATTCATAGATGTATATAAAGTCTATGAAAATGGCACCAGTGCATTGAAAAATGTGAATTTGACAATAAATGACGGTGAATTTGTTTTCATAAGGGGCGCTTCCGGTGCCGGAAAAAGTACACTGATAAAACTCCTATTGCACGAGGAAACGCCCTCATCGGGTGAGGTCATCGTCAACGGGTTTAAAATATCAGAGATGAAGCACAATCAGGTTCCAAAACTAAGGCGAACCATGGGCGTAGTGTTTCAGGATTTCAGGCTTATACCCAACATGACGGTCTATGACAATGTCGCTTTTGCGATGAGAGTCACAGGCGCGAGAATGCATGATATAAGGCGCAGAGTTCCTTACATATTGGGGCTTGTCGGCCTGGCAAGGAAGGCAAAATGCTATCCGAGCGAGCTTTCGGGCGGCGAGCAGCAAAGGGTATCCCTTGCACGCGCACTGGTCAACAATCCTTCGCTCATTATTGCGGATGAGCCGACAGGCAACATCGACCCTGAAATGTCGATAGAAATAATGGAACTTCTGGACGAAATAAACAGACGCGGAACCACTATTGTTATGGTTACGCACGATGCAACGCTTGTCGAAAAATATAATTACCACCGCGTAATTACTATTGAAAGCGGGAATGTAGCGGAAGATTTACCGGGGAGCAACGAATGATAGAGAGAATAAGATATTTTGTGAAAGAAGGGCTGCGAAGCATCTGGAGAAATCGTATGATGTCTTTCGCGTCCATATTAGTTTTGTGTGTTTGTCTTGTAATGCTTGGAACGTCAATTACTGTGACACTTAATATCAACGATATAATCTCACAGCTTGAAGATAAAAACCAAATAATGGTTTATCTTAAGAACGACGCGACCTCAGAGGACATTAGCAGAATCGGCAATGAGATAAATTCTATGGCTAATGTCAAGGAAACTAAGTTTTTTTCGAAAGAAGATATTTATGCAGAGGCGAAAAAAACCCTTGATAAGCAAAAGGTTTTGCTTTCAGGGATCGACGCCAGCGTTTTTGACTGCGCTTATCAGGTTACGCTTGTAGATACGAGCAAATATACGCAGACAACTGATGCCTTGGAAAAAATTGAGGGCGTAAAGTACGTTCGGCAGGACGAGGGCTTGGCAAACAAGCTTGTCAACATCAAAAAAGCTGTCGGGATTTCGGGCGAAATTTTGTTCGGTATTCTTGCGGTAATTTCACTGTTTATTATTTCGAATACAATAAAGCTTGCGATGTTCAACCGCAAGCGTGAAATAAACATAATGAAATTTGTAGGCGCTACTGACTGGTTCATAAGGTGGCCTTTCATAATCGAGGGCTTACTTATCGGTCTAATCGCCGGAGGCATCGGCTTGATTGCGCAATATTACATATATGATAAACTGATTTGCGGCGTAATAGGCGTGGTTAATTCCATGAGCGCGATCAGCTATTCGGACTTTTTATGGTTTATTGTGCCAGGTTTCCTTGTTGGCGGCGTGCTTGTTGGCGTTTTGGGAAGTGTATTGTCTGTTAGGAAGTACCTTAAGGTATAGGAGGAATCCACTTTGAGCCGGAAAAGAAGAAAGATTATATTATCTGCAATTGCTGCTGCAGTTGCAATGATGATGCTTTTCGGCATGTTGACTCCAGTTCTTGGGGCAAATGCTGCTTCCCAGAGCAGTCTTGATGCCAAATATAAAAGTTTGCAGAAGCAACTTAGTGAGATTGAAAAACAGATAAAGCAAAATGAGGCAAAGATTAACGCCAACAACAAGAAAGAAGAGGACATCAAGAAGCAGTTGGCGGTAATTAACAAGAAGATCGAAATCACCAAGCAGCAGCTGGCGGTAATTAGAGATCAGATAAATGAGAATCAGAATAACATAAATAATCTTAACTATAGGATAGCTGAGACTCAGGAAAAGATTGATCAGAATACTAAACTGTACCGCGAAAGGGTTTGCGCTTTATATGAGGCTGGCAATGTGTCGAGGCTGCAGTTGCTTTTGTCATCGAAGAGCGCAAGCGAGTTTTTATCACGTTTCGAGATTATAAAGAAGATATCTGAGCATGACACTAATCTTATAAATGAGCTGAGACAGGAAAAGCAGCAGATTGAGCAGGATAAAGCGAAACTCGAAACGGAGAAGGCAAAACTTCAGAAAAAGCTTGAGGAAGCACAAGCAAAACAAGCTGATTTGAACAACCAGTCAGTTCAGAGTGCAAAATATCTTGAGCAATTACATAATATAAATGAGCAGCTTAAAAATAGTAATGAAGCACTTGACGACAAAAAAGCAGAGGTCGAGGATGACCTTCGTGAAGCACATGAAGAACTCATGCGTTTCTTGAGCTCGCAAAAAAGTACAGGCTCATTCGGAGGTCAGTTCATATGGCCTGTTCGTGGAGCGGTATCCTGTGAATTCCACGGATATTCCGGTCATACGGGCATAGATATTCTCGGAACGTCTGGCGTCACTCCGGTTAGAGCCGCTGCTTCCGGAACTGTAATTAAAGTAGGTACATGGAATAAGAGCGTGCCCAGAAGATCAGCAGGATACGGTAACTATGTTGTTATAGACAACGGTCAAGACAAGAATGGCAACAGCATTCGCACTTTGTATGCACACATGTATGATAATACAATTCGCGTACATGTTGGGCAGCACGTCAGCCAGGGAGAGATTATCGGAATATTAGGAAACTCCGGAAATGTCAGAAGCCACGGCGTATCGCCAGCGATAACCGACCTTGTCAGCGGTGCGCATCTGCACTTTGAGATAATTGTTAACAACCATGCAGTTAACCCCAGAAATTACCTCTGATATATAAGTAAGCAGCAATACTCCGCTTGAAATATTAAAACTGCAAGGCAATTTGTGGTACAATATTATCGTCGTGATTTTTCAAATATACAAATAATTGTGAGGTAGAGATGAAAAAAAAGATAAGTCTCGGAGCGGCAATAAGCCTTATGGCTTTGACAGCGGCGGTCGCTGTTTCAATGACAGCTATATTTATGATGAAGTCGCTGAACGTCAGTATAAGTAATTTTACACAGCGAACTGCTCTGTTTAAAAAGCTGGCGGATGTAGACGCGACGGTACGTGCAAAATATATAGGGACAATTAATGAAGATATTCTTGAGGACAGCACGATTGCGGGCTATGTAAACGGGCTCGGTGATAAATATGGTGTTTATCTCGATGCAAACGACTACAAAAGCATAGCTCTCAGCAACGAAGGGCGGAGTATTGGCATCGGTGTTAATGTTGTCAAAACAGATGACGGTTATATGAAGGTCGTTTCCGTTATAGACGGGTCTCCGGCTCAGGCTGCCGGCGTAAAGGTCAACGATGTAATAACTACAATAGGTAATGAAGACGTAAAGGCAACAGGATATGCAAATGCACTGAATTTGCTCAAAGGCAGTGAGGGAACCACAGTAACTTTTAAGGTGTTGAGGGACGGAACTTCTATACCGTTTACCATTACCCGTAAAAAGTACGAGGTATCTTCGGTTTCCTCAAGGCTTATAGGCAATCTCGGATATGTTAAAATAATGGAATTTGATAAAAAGACCCCGACTGAGTTCTCTTCGCAAGTCGACAAATTGATTGCAGATGGAGCAAAAGGCCTTGTTTTTGACGTCAGGAATAATCCTGGCGGGCTGCTGGAATCTGTTGAACCTATAATAGATAAAATAGTTCCTGCCGGGCCTGTTGTCAGTGCGAAATATAAGGACGGCCCCAAAAAGGTACTGTATAAGTCGGACGCTAAAGAAATCAACTTGCCTATGGCTGTTATTACGAATCAGAATACAGCCAGTGCAGCGGAGCTTTTTGCTGCCGCGCTGAAGGATTATAACAAGGCTAAACTGGTTGGCACAAGGACGTATGGCAAAGGCACAATGCAAGAAATCTGCGATTTGTCCGACGGCACTGCTCTCGACATATCGGTGGCATATTTTTATCCGCCTAAGAGCGATAATTTTGAAGGCAAAGGCGTAGCGCCGGACATTAAGGTTGAGCTGAGTGAAGAAAAACAGCGTAATTTCTACTCACTCGATGAGAGCGACGATGACCAGCTACAGGCGGCTATCAGCTACGTTGAAATGCAGATAAAATAAAGCCGCTGTGTGCGGAACGGAGGAGCTTTATGGAACAGCTGCTTACAGGCAGTTTTGAACTGATAAAAAACCTTAATACAGCTTGCATATTGAATAAAATCAGAGTTGAAAAAGCAATCTCCCGTGCTGAAATAGCGCGCGGAACAGGGCTTACGCCTGCAACTGTTTCCAATATAACTTCGGAGCTTATCGACCTGGGACTAATTGAGGAAACTGAGCGTGGCGAATCAAACGGCGGCCGCAAGCCTGTCCTGATTTCAATAAAAAAGGATACTTGCTATTTCGGCGGGATATGTCTCAATTCTGACACAGTCACGGCAGCTGTTTCTAATATTGAGGCTGAAACGCTCAGCGTATTCAAGGCGCCAATTAACGGAGCAAGCCCTGAAGAAGTTGTCAGCCTCGCTGTTAAACTGCTTATGCAGGCAAAGGAGAAAGCAAATGTCAAAAACCTTGTCGGCATAGGTGTATCCACTCACGGACTGGTCAACAGTGACGAGGGCGTTATGGTTTTCGCCCCGAACCTCGGCTGGTCGAATGTTAAAATCGGAGAAATGCTAAACAAGTCCACTGGACTGCCCGTTTTTGTTGAAAACGATGTCAGGTCTATGGCACTTGCCGAAAGCTGGTGCGGCCTTGCCTGCGGGGTAAGCGATTTTGTTTATCTTTATATCGGCCCCGGCATCGGCGGCAGCATAGTAAATAATAATCAAGTCTTCAAAGGACCTGGGCTATTTGCCGGTGAATTCGGGCATGTAACAATCGAACCGGACGGTCCGCTTTGTTCATGCGGCAACCGAGGATGTCTCCAAGCGTTGGCGTCGGAGAAGGCAGTGCTGAAGCGTTATAAAAAGCGCAAAGCAGACCAGCGCATTACGCAGCATGTAAATAACTTTGAAGAGCTTTTGCAGTCAGTTCAAGCTGGCGACAGCGACGCAAAGGAAGAAATTTTACAAAGTATTCGGTATATCGGCATAGAAGTTGGGAATATCATAAATACGCTTTCACCAAAGCTCATTGTTTTAAATGGGAGAATAACGCGGCTTGCAAAAATGTTTATGCCGGTTTTAGAGGAAGAAATAAAGAATCGCAGCATTAAATATTCAGGCAGCGATGTGAAGATTGCTTTTTCACAGTTAGGCGATGAAGCTGCGATAAAAGGCGCTGCTGCAAATGTAATCAGAAAATTGTTTGAATCACCGCGCAAATTCCTAAACCCTATAATAAAATAGTATTAGGCGGCATAAATAATTAGTGTGACAGGCTTGTATATACAGCGGCCTGTCAAAAGGCATCTACCGTGAAAACGGACTTGACAGTAACAATCAATTTTAATATAATACCATTATCTGAATTAAGGCGCCGCTGAGAGCAGCAGGCGCTTTAATTAAATATTTGCTGCACAAAATACTGAAAAGCCGATTTAAATATAACATTTCTGCGAGGTTTCCAGTCTTTAATGAATTGCTGATGCTTAGATTAAAAAAATGCAGTTGATTAAATAGCCGAAGGGGAGAATAGACATGTCGAAACAGGTTGTTCTGACTGACGAAGGTCTCAAAAAGCTTGAGCAAGAGCTCGAAATGCTGAAAACAGAAAAGCGCAAAGAAATTGCAGATAAGATAAAAGTAGCGCTGTCTTTCGGCGACTTATCAGAGAACAGCGAGTATGACGAAGCGAAAAACGAGCAGGCAATGGTGGAAGCCCGTATCATGCAGATCGAGTCTATGCTCAAAAACGTAAAGATTATTGACGATGATGAGATAACTACAGATAAGGTTGCGCTGGGCTCGAAGGTAAAGGTACTCGACGTGGAATTTAACGAGGAAACAGTTTATACCATAGTTGGTTCAACGGAAGCAGACCCAGATGCAAACCGTATTTCAGACGAATCGCCGGTGGGCAAGGCACTGCTTGGCCATGGAGTAGGCGAGACTGTTTCGGTTGAAACTCCTGGCGGAATCATTGAACTTAAGATATTAGAAATAGCGAAGTAATAAAGCTTTTTGGAACGGTGTTGGAGGTACAAATGGCGGCGGACAATAGCAACAACAATACAATGGAAGAAAACGAGCAGGACTTAAGTGAACTTATAAGGATAAGGCGCGAAAAGCTGAAGGAACTGCAGGAAGCTGGAAAAGACCCATATAAGGTAACTTATTATGACCGCGATACATTAAACGGCAATATCCGCGAAAAGTTCGAGGAATATGAAGGCAAGGAAGTCAGTATCGCCGGCAGGCTCATGAGCCGCCGCGATATGGGCAAAGCGAATTTTATCGATGTGCATGACTCGACAGGCAGAATGCAGGTCTATGTCAGAATTAACGATATCGGGGAAGAGAACTTTGCTGAATTCAAAAAGTGGGATATAGGCGATATTATCGGCGTAAAAGGTGAGGTATTCAAAACACGCCGCGGCGAGATTTCTATTCATGCACATGAATTGAAGCTGCTTTCAAAATCGCTTCTCCCGCTGCCGGAAAAATGGCATGGGCTTAGGGATACCGAGACGCGCTATCGCCAGCGTTATCTTGACCTCATTGTTAACCCTGAGGTAAAAGATACATTTGTAAAGCGCAGCAAGATCATAAGCCTTATGCGCAGTTTCCTTGAAGAGCGCGGGTATATTGAGGTCGAGACACCGGTTTTGAGTACAATTCAGGGTGGCGCTGCGGCACGTCCGTTCATAACCCATCACAATGCCCTTAATCTCGACATGTACCTCCGTATCGCGACAGAGCTTAACCTTAAAAGGCTCATCGTCGGCGGAATGGAGAAGGTCTTTGAAATAGGCCGTATATTCCGCAACGAGGGCATTGATGTCAGACACAACCCGGAATTTACTACAATCGAACTCTATGAGGCGTACACAGATTACCACGGAATGATGCGCCTTACAGAGGAAATGATTTCATATATTGCAAAAGAAGTAAATGGAACAGATAAAGTCACCTGCGGCGATAGGGAAATAAGCCTTGCAGCGCCGTGGCGCAGGCTTACGATGATTGAAGCCGTTAAAGAATACTGCGGTGTTGACTTTGATTCGTTCCGCGGTGACGCTAAAAAGGCCGTTGAAGTAGCCAAATCGCTCGGTGTTGAAATAGAGGACGGCAAGACTTGGGGTGAGGCACTCTATGCCACATTCGACGAGCTTGTCGAGAAAAAACTTATTGAGCCGACGTTTATTCTTGATTATCCGGTTGAGGTTTCACCGCTTACAAAGCGCAAGCCGGACCGTCCGGAACTTACTGAACGCTTTGAATTTTTCATCAACGGCTGTGAGATGGGCAATGCCTATTCTGAGCTGAATGACCCGATTGACCAGCGTGAGCGTTTTATAGAACAGATGAAAAAGCGCGAAGCCGGTGACGTTGAAGCGGAAATGCTCGACGAAGATTTCCTGACTGCACTTGAATACGGCATGCCACCTACAGGCGGAGAAGGCATAGGTATTGACCGACTTGTAATGCTCCTTACCGGCAGCCCGTCAATAAGAGATGTTTTGCTGTTCCCGACCATGAAACCGAAGGACTAATGTGCGGGAGGTACAAGGTGACAAAGGAACAGTTTAAAAAGAAACTGTCTAATTTCTGGTACTATTATAAAATCCATACAATAGTTGCAGTGTTTGCGATTATCTGTGTCGCGTTTATGGTCAAGCAGTGCGCAGAACGCATTGAACCCGACATGGAAATCATAATGGTTACAGACAGCGTGACTCTTTCGGAAGATAAAGTGACAGATATAGAAAATATGCTGTCGAAATACACCGACGATCTCAATAGGGATGGCCGTAAGTTTGTCAGGTGCGATTATATAAATATGAATCAAAAACAAGACGCGCAGGTCTTGTATGCACTTCAGACAAAGCTGATGGCTGAGATTGCAGGTTCCGATACGGCGCTCTTTATTACGGATGACACGTTTTTAAAGAGATTTCAAGAGCAAGGGATGTTTCTGGATCTGAAGGATGTCGGTTTGTCGGGTCAATACGGGGTAAAGCTCTCAAAACTGCCTGACTTCAAGATACAGGATATGCCGACAGGCTTTTACGACCTCAATCTGTCAATACGGGCCTTTAACGGAACGTCCCTCGACAGGGAGGACGCAAGTGACTCATATAAAAACTCCGTCAAGATGCTAAAAGCACTGCTGAAAAACGGCGGAATAATAAAGTAAGTTTAAAAAGCCACGCTCAGCGTGGCTTTTTGTGCTATTACGGGAAAATTAATTCTGTTAAACAATTAACATTTATTCGTCAAATGTATTGAATATTATAATTGACCGTTGTATAATTAATGTTACAGACGTTTGTTTAAGCTGTTTTGATTAAACAAACCTCCCGATTAAAATGTCAGCATCTGACCGTGAAGAAATTTCCGAACGGGAAGGCGTGGCTCATAACTTTATGTGCAGTATCAACGTCTTTTCTTTTCGGAAAAGGCGTTTTTTATTTTAAGGAGGCGGCTGCTTTGGAGAAAAGGCTCGGCGTAATAGGCATAGTTGTTGAAGACTTAGGGTCTGTGGAAAAGCTTAATGCTGTTCTTCACGAATATGCTCATATTATAGTCGGAAGAATGGGTATCCCGTACAGAGAAAGGGGCGTATCCGTCATCTCACTTATTGTAGATGGGAGCAACGACGATATAAGTGCGCTGACAGGAAAAATCGGAAGGATAAGGAATGTTTCAGTCAAATCCGCTCTGACAAAGGCCTAATAACAGGGGGGAATATGTATGTATAATGTAAAATCAAGAGTGGCTACAGAGTTTATAGACGACGCAGAAATCCTTGAAACACTGGAATACGCGGAGAAAAATAAGAGAAACAAGGCCCTCATTAATAGCCTGCTCGAGAAAGCGAGCAAATGCAAAGGGCTTAATCACCGGGAGGCGGCAGTTCTTCTTGATTGTGACCTTCCGGAAGAAAACGAGAAGATGTATAAGCTGGCTATGGAGATAAAGCAGAAGATATACGGCAACCGCATTGTCTTGTTTGCCCCGCTATATCTATCAAACTATTGCGTGAACGGCTGCGTTTACTGCCCTTATCATCACAATAATCACCACATAAGGCGCAAAAAGCTGACTCAGGAAGAAATAGTCCGCGAGGTAACCGCGCTGCAGGACATGGGTCACAAGCGCCTTGCCCTGGAGACAGGTGAAGACCCGGTCAACAACCCAATTGAGTATGTGCTGGAAAGCATAAAGACTATCTACAGCATAAAGCACAAAAACGGCGCCATCAGGCGTGTAAACGTCAATATTGCCGCAACAACCGTCGAAAATTACCGCAAACTTAAGGAAGCAGGAATCGGTACATATGTCCTGTTCCAGGAGACCTACAATAAAGCCAACTATGAGAAGCTCCATCCGGTCGGCCCGAAACATGATTATGCCTACCATACCGAGGCGATGGACCGCGCGATGGAAGGCGGCATAGACGACGTAGGGTTAGGCGTGCTGTTCGGCCTTAATATGTACCGCTATGACTTTGTCGGCCTTTTGATGCACGCAGAACACCTTGAGGCGACGTTCGGCGTCGGGCCCCATACAATCAGCGTACCGCGTATCTGCCCGGCGGATGACATCGACCCGAAGAGTTTCAAAAATGCGATTTCCGACGACATCTTTGCAAAAATAGTCGCCGTTATCCGCATTGCAGTTCCGTACACCGGCATGATTATCTCCACCCGAGAGTCCCCGAAATCGCGTGAGCGCGCACTCAGCCTTGGCGTTTCGCAGATAAGCGGCGCGTCCAGCACAAGTGTCGGCGGATATGCTGAAAAAGAGTCACCGGAGGAAAACACCGCCCAGTTCGAGCGCAGCGACACCCGTACTTTGGACGAGGTAATCAATTGGCTGTTAAAGCTGGGCTATATTCCGAGTTTTTGCACTGCCTGCTATCGTGAAGGGCGGACAGGCGACCGCTTTATGAGCCTTGCAAAGACAGGCAAGATTCAGTATTGCTGCCATCCAAACGCCCTCATGACATTGAAAGAATATCTTGAGGACTATGCTACGCCCGAGACAAAAGCGCTGGGTGATGAGGTCATAAAGAGAGAACTGATGACAATTCCGAACGAAAAGATACGGGAGATAGCGAGACGGCATATCGAAGATATTGCTGTCAGCGGCAAACGCGATTTCCGTTTCTGATAAAATCTAAACGGGGCTGAGAATTTCACAGCCCCGTTTATTATTTGTGCAGTATCTCTTTTTTTATCATCGAAAAGGTGGCGTCTTCGCCGTTGTCTTTGAGAGAAATAAGCATTTTTTCGAGCAGCGCCTTCGTGTTAGGATGGAGTAAATAGTGGCTTTTTGATTTCATGTAATAGTCGTAGGGGTCACTATCCTTGTAAAGCTCTTTGCGGTAGGTTTTGCTTGCCGCGACCCTGTCACAGAACATCTCGACGACGTACTTCACGGGCATTTCCATACCGGTCAATTGCCTGTCGCCGTCCACTGCATAGTCAATCCAGTATTCGAGATGGTGCTTGTTGCGCCCTTTATGGTGAAGCCACGCGCTGCTGTACCCCTTTACTTTCCGCTCGATATTGTTGGGGCTCTGATTTCCCTGATAATACTTTGCGCCGACGAAGAATTCTGTGGGTGAATATTTTGACATATCGTGCAAAAGCCCCTGTTTATACAAACCGACGCGGAAGCAATAACGCATTACGAGCCTTTTATGGTGATTTATAGTTTTAAGATGTGAGAGCCATTTCATTACAATATTTCGCCTCTGTACTTTCTTAATGTCGAACGGCTGTGGCAACATGCCGCGGGATAATCTACAATAATTTTAAAATTTATCAGACGAAACTGCAAGTATCGTTTTATTTGCCTTTTATTCGATAAAACTGCATAACTTTCCTGCGGAGTATACATAATATTAATGCAGCAACTGCCGCAAGGAGGGTGTTATGCTAAGAGCTTCATCTTTTATTGTTGAGCGGTCACGCGCGTTTTCAGCAAAGGAGAAAAAATATTATATTGCCTATGCCGTTATATTGTTTTTGTCCGGGATACTTTTTATGCTTATTCCGCTGTCATTATTAAACGGCTTGTTTATATTGCTTGAAGGATGGGTTTTAGTAGCGGTATTTTCGCTTGGAATTCTGCGCCCGCTATTCTATAGCCGCGGCGTTGCTGACGTCGTAATGGCGATTTTCTCAGGTACATTATATGCTTATGTTTGTTTCACCATGGGCTCAACGATAAGCTCAATCGAAACTTTTCGGCTGGGGCTTTGTGCAGCGCTGTTTTTGTCTGGGGTTTCGCGGATAATCGCATATGCCCGCATGCTCGATATTGTAAATATCCCGCTTATGGTTATTCTGGGTATTGTTGAAATGTTGTCGGCTATCTTGATATTCGCAGGAATTCCGGGATACGGTGTCCAGAATATCTACTGGTATCTCGGAATGACTACGTTACTGGCCGGATTCGAAAGCCTCAGCGAAGCCGCAAAATTGAATACACTAAATTAAAATTAAAAGTCCCGCTTATTAAGCGGGACTTTTTTAAAATTGTCCAAATATCCCGCAAAAGCGAAAAAGAAGATAATAGTGCTGCAAAAAATTGCAGATCATGTTTATACTGAAAAAGAAATTAACGCTATATTAAAGTCAATTTATGAATTTGACTATGCGACTTTAAGACGTGAACTTATTGATTACGGTTTTATGAAGCGGAGCAATGACTGCACGAAATATTGGAAAGAATAATGTAATTTAACCCCAAGATGATTTAGAATGTTGAGAAAATAAAACAGTGTATTGACTATAATTCATCAATGGTCAATGGGATCCTGATCTTATATTATAAGAGAATCCCTTGTAACTTTAGGGTTGCAGGGGGTTCTTATAAATCAGGCATTTAGTTTTTACCGACCACCCAAAAAGTCCCGCCTTTTGGCGGGACTTTTTTTATAAGCGGTTGAGTTTTTTTATAAGGTTGTCGAATTCCTCCTGAGGGATATTTATTCCGGTCAAGTAAATATTCCTGAGCGGCATTTCGTAAATCCATTGGCTAAGCGCTTTTATGTCTATATTCAATCCGAATTTAGCCAAAAACTCCTGTAAAAGTGCGGTAGCAGCAGGATTTTTCGCAATTTCTCCTATCTGCGTCAATTTGTTGTACTTTGGCTTTCTGACAGCGCCGCTGTGGTAAACTACTGTCTGACAAAGAGGCGTATCCGCGGAAGAACCGCCGGCGAGGATTTCAAAAGTACCGCTCTCGACTTCAAAACTGTTGAGCTCGGTGTCATAATAAGCGAAATCGCGTTTTGAAAGGGTGAAACTGACGGTTTTTTCTTCTCCCGGTTCAAGTTCAACTTTTTCAAAGCCGCGCAGCTCCTTGAAGGGTCTCATTATGCTGCTTTCGACGTCCCGAACATAGAGCTGGACGGTTTCTTTGCCCGCCCTTTTGCCCGTGTTAGCCACTGTCACTTGAACGGTGAGCGTATCGCCGTCGCCGATTTCAGTTTTATCGGTCTTTATCCCTCTGTATTCGAATGTTGTGTAAGAAAGGCCGTGCCCGAACGGGAATAGGGGAGCAATCTGCTTCTTTTCATAGTAGCGGTAGCCGACAAAGATGCCCTCGCGGTATTCCACATAGTTAGGCTTCTCTCCGGGGAAGTTGAGGTAGGACGGGTTGTCGCTGAGCTTTTTCGGGAAGGTTTCAGCGAGCTTGCCGCTGGGATTGACATCGCCGAACAGGATATCAGCCGCGGCGCCTCCAGAGGCCTGACCGCAGAGATAGCCCTCCAGTACCGCCGACACCGAGCCTATCCACGGCATTTCGACCGGTGAGCCGTTAAAAAGCACGACAACAGTGTTTTTCTGCACATTTGAAACGGCCTCGATAAGTGCGTTGTGGCTGTCGGGCATCTTCATATGGCGGCGGTCATAGCCCTCGGATTCAAAGGAATCCGGCAGCCCTGCAAATATAACGGCGGCGTCCGCCGATTCAGCCGTTTTTACCGCTTCATCTATGAGCGCAGGGTCGGGAGCACCGGTTTCGTCGCTTAAGTCATAGCCGTCGGAATATAGAACGGTCAGCCCGGGGGCGGACTTCTTTATCTCATCGAGAGGGATATCCAGCATGGTGGGGTGAATGTGTGAGCTTCCGCCGCCCTGATAGCGCGGTTTTTTGGCAAACTGCCCGATGACCGCAAGGCGTCCTGTTTTTTTGAGCGGCAGTGTTCCGTCATTTTTGAGCAGAACCATGCACTGCGAAGCGATTTCACGGGCAAGTGCGTGATGTTCGCTGTCTGTGAATGTCTTTGTATGCGGGAAAGACTTTTTCGCCTCAATGCATTTCAAAACCAGGCTCAGGACATGCCCGACCGCCCTGTCGAGCGCTTCAGCCGGAATTTTGCCGCTTTTTACGGCGTCGATTATTTTCTGTGTGTTGACGCCAAAGCTTGTCGGCATTTCAAGGTCAAGGCCGGCGAGGACACCGTCGTCGCGCTCGTTTACTGCGCCCCAGTCGGATACCACCATTCCCTCAAAGCCCCACTCCTTACGAAGAATATCTGTAAGGAGGTACCGGTTTTCTGAACAGAATTCGCCGTTTAATTTGTTATAGGCGCACATAACCGTCCAAGGCTTTGCTTCTTTTACGGCGGTTTCAAAGCTCGCAAAATAGATTTCCCTGAGAGTCCGTTCATCTACTACGGTGTCGGTGGTCATCCGGTCGGTTTCTTTATTGTTGGCAGCAAAATGCTTTAGTGACGTTCCAACGCCTTTCGACTGAACGCCTTTAATGTACGCAGAGGCGGTCTGTGAGGAAAGATAGGGGTCTTCTGAATAATACTCAAAATTGCGTCCGCACAACGGCGAGCGCTTTATGTTTACAGCAGGGCCTAAAATAATAGAAATGCCCTGAGAGCGGCACTCATCCGCCAGTGCCGAGCCAAGGCGGGTTATAAGCGCCCTGTCCCATGAGCAGGCCAGCGCGCTTCCAGTGGGAAAGCATGTAGCAGGGTAACTTTCGCCCCGGACTCCGGTTTCCCTTCTCAATCCGTGAGGGCCGTCCGCCATCATAACCGACGGTATGCCGAGCCTGTCAACCGCTGCCGTATGCCAGCTGTCGCTTCCGGAAAGCATTGCGGCTTTTTCTTCAAGCGTCATCTGAGATATGAGTTTTTTGATGTCTTTTTCCATACAGTTCACTTCGCTTTTTATATATTTGGAAATTACTTATTACAAATATATTAACACGTTAATCTATGCTGTCAATAAAATTCTCCGCACCTATTGGTGCGGAGAATTCCGAGGTCTATTGTCCGATGTTGCGTTCCGCTATTTCAATCGCCTTTTTGACCATGTTACCACAGTCACGGCTTGAAACGGAACCCCAGCCTTCTCTTCTGACTTTATCATCGACGCCCAGTTCTTTGGCAATTTCAAATTTAAGCTTATCGCTCATAATTGAACGCCTACCCATAGGGCAAGACCTCCTTTTATCATGGTGAATGTCCATGAAAACGCCGCAATAACGGCGCAAGATTAGTATTATCTGCGATGAGATTATTATTTCTGTAAAATTTTTAATTTAAGAATCTGCCCTTTGTAAATCTCAAAATCCTTAACTTCTTGTATTCGTCAGGGAACTGCGCAAACCAGCCGAGGGGCTCGTCGAGCTTATCGTCGGTGTGGCAGCAGATGAGCACATCGTCCCATGTCGGGCCGCTTTTGGTGACATAAAGCCCGTGCCCGTACCTGTCGGGAATATAAGTAGTTACTACGAGCTGAATAACATCACCTTCAAGTATTATCCCGGGGTCAATGCTCGACCAGTCGCCCTCAGCAATCTGCTGCGCCATAGGGCCGAGCCGCTTTCCTGTGTCGGTGACATAACTGAAGAACTCCTCGACTCTGCACCAGCGGTTCGAGCCTATATTGCTTTTTGAGCCGTACCATATGCCCCTTACCTGCCGCACATCGTTTAATATGCGATCCGCATTTTTCTTTACTATATTTTCAGTAAAGCCGGGTATCCATCCGCCGTAAGCCGCCCAGACGCACTGGCTGATAAAGTTTGTGCAGTCTTGTCCGTCCGCGTAATAAAACAGCCGCTGTTCCGGCGGGACATTATAATTAAGTGCAAATGTCTGCGCATACATCTTTCCCAAGGTCGGGTTATAATCAAAATCACTCGGCATAAACAGCACCCCCACATAGGCATATATATGCACAAGTTGTTTCACTCCATGCCGGAAGTTTCGACGGAATAATTTTAGACAGGCGTGTTATATTGTAAAATAGTAACCGGCATAAGGAGGAATCGGCGGCGTTAGATTTTGAGGAAAT
Organism: [Clostridium] cellulosi; assembly: GCF_036762875.1. Lineage (NCBI taxonomy): Bacteria > Bacillati > Bacillota > Clostridia > Eubacteriales > Oscillospiraceae > Ruminiclostridium > [Clostridium] cellulosi. The sequence continues at coordinate 30,715 of NZ_JBAIZF010000006.1, forward strand.
AATGGCTTATTCGGCGGAAAACAGGAGCGCTTTTGACCGCCTTTGCGATGATATCAGCAGGATTGTGCCCTTTGTCGGCGCGGGCCTTTCGGCGTTTCTATACCCATGCTGGAAAGATTTTTTGAACCAGTCGGCGCAAAATCTTAACCCCGCCGAAAAATCGAAGGTGCAGTCGCTATTAGATAACGGAAATTACGAGGAAGCGGCGGGGATAATCGAGAAAAGCCGCGGGGACAAGTTCCGTCAGGATATCATCGAGGCCTTCGGGGAGCAGAAACTCAAGTCTCCTGAGGCAATAGGAGCTTTAAAGAATCAGGCGGTGTATATACTGCCGGAGCTTTTTGAAGGCCTTGTGCTGACTACCAATTTTGACAGGACACTGGAGCACGTATATGAGCTGAGGGGCAAGCGGTTTAAAGCGGTGGGCCATCCTCCACAGGGCGGGCTGCTCAGCGACGCCCTAAAAGGGATAAACTGCCCTTGCCTGTTTAAACTGCACGGCGACATAGAAAGCCCTGACCGCCTTGTTTTGACAGGGGAACGGTATGACTTCTGCTATCGGGAAGGGGGAGCCCTTGTCAGAGAGCTGGAAGCGGTCTTTTCAAAGAAAAGCGTCCTATTTTTGGGGTGCAGCCTCGAACAGGACAGAACAATGGACGTTTTCGATAGAATGCTAAACCCCGGTATAACCCATTACGCGATAGTCGGGAGCGCAGAAGAGGATATCGGGCGAAAGCGTACATTATCAATAAAGAAAAATATACAAGCTGTAATATACCCCGAGAAAGAATACAGCGCGGTGAAAACAATTCTCGAAAAAGCGTCAGCCCTTGTGGGAGGTTCATCTTGCAATTGACTATTTGAGTTTAAAATTATATTATATATCTGTATAGGCAAAATTGGCCCCGAAAGGTTAACTTAAAATGGACTCAGATAGATATATAATGAAGATTGATATAAACGCCTTTGACCCTGATGTGACGTTTGACTGCGGACAGTGTTTCCGCTGGGATAAAATTGACGAAGGCATATGGAAAGGTATTGCGCTGGGCAGAAGCCTGGAAGTAAAAAAGGACGGGGACTGGCTGTGTATATCGGGCGCCGAGAAGGCTATGGAGCCGAAGCTTAGGAAATATTTTGACCTCGACCGGGACTATAAACCGGTTCTGGAAGCCCTGTCTGCCGACCCGGTGCTGAAAAAGGCGATAAAGTTTGCCCCGGGGATTCGTATTTTAAGGCAGGAACCGTGGGAAACGCTGTGTTCGTTTATAATATCCCAGAACAACAACATTCCCCGCATAAAAGGTATTGTGTCCCGGCTTTGCGAAAATTTTGGAGACAAAATAGGGGAAAACGAGTATTCTTTCCCTGAAGCGTCGCGTCTGGCCCCACTTAATGAGGAGGACCTTGCGCCGCTTAGAAGCGGTTTTCGGGCAAGGTATATCCTTGACGCGGCAAGGCGCGTCGTGAGCGGTGAAATTGATTTTGACGCACTTACTTACATACCGCTTGCCGACGCGCGAAAGATACTGATGAAGATAAAAGGCGTCGGGCCGAAGGTTGCGGACTGCGTGCTTCTTTTCGGCTGCGGGCGTCTTGACGCATTTCCTATAGACGTTTGGGTCAAGCGTGTTCTTGCCAGATTCTATCCCAACGGTTTTCCGGAGGAATTCGCGAAGTACGGCGGCATAGCACAGCAGTTTCTTTTCCACTATGCCCGTTGCTGCCCAGACAGCGGATTTTAATTAAAGTGAAAAAAGGAGAAATTGATGAAGCTTCTTGTAATTGACGGAAACAGCATACTCAGCCGCGCATTCTACGGCATTAAACTGCTCTCAACGAGGGACGGTCTCTTTACTAACGGCATTTACGGTTTTGTAAACATATTGAACAAGCTGCTCGACGAAACGAAGCCCGACGCAGTGGCGGTGGCGTTCGACCTTGCCGCTCCCACCTTCCGCCATAATGAATACGACGGATATAAAGCCGGGCGAAAGCCGATGCCGGATGAGCTCCAGATGCAGGTGCCGATTTTAAAGGAGCTTCTTGACAAAATGGGCATTGTAAGGCTTGAGGCCGAGGGCTTTGAGGCGGACGATATATTAGGCACCGAGGCTGCTGCCTGCCAAAAGCGCGGGGACGAGTGCGTCCTTGCTACAGGAGACCGGGACAGCCTGCAGCTCGTCAGCGATAAAACCATAGTTATGCTTGCGGGCACAAAGGGCGGCAGGCCGGAAACAACTATTTACGATGTGGCGAAAATTCATGAAGTCTATGGTGTCGAGCCGCGGGAGCTTATCGAAGTAAAGGCGCTGATGGGCGATACCTCCGACCGTATTCCAGGCGTTCCCGGGGTCGGCGAAAAGACCGCATTGAAGCTTATTCAAGACTATAGGACAGTACAGTATATTTATGACCATCTGCCGGAGCTTGAAATCCGCGATTCACTAAGGAAAAAGCTTGAGGCGGGGCGCGACAGCGCTTTTATGAGCCGCGACCTTGCCGAAATCCGCACTAATGCACCGGTTGAAACGGATATAAACAAGCTGAAGATGGCAAAACCTGATAACGCAGGACTATATAAACTGCTGCGGCGCCTTGAGTTTTACAAGCTGATTGAAAAATTGGGGCTTCAGCAGGAGCCGGAGGTCATAGAGGCCGTATTGTCGGCCGAAACCGTGCCGGTTAAGGTCGCCGAGGACGGAGAAAAGCTGCTCGCGCGCCTGAAAAAGGCGGGAGAGGCCGACTTTTCAGCCGTAATAGGCGGCGAGATTGCCGCTCTTTGCTTTGCGTTCGACAAAGATGTCCAAGTGGCTTTGCCGGAAAAAACAAAAGGTTATGATAAATTTTTAAAGGGATTTTTCGAAGATGAAAATATAAAAAAGCGCACCCATGACATAAAGCCGATACACGCGAAGTGCCTTAAATCGGAATATGATTTTCGCGGTGCCGCGTTCGATACAATGCTGGCGGGGTATGTGCTTGACCCTCTCTCAAATTCATATGAGCCGTCAAGACTCTGCGCAAAATTAGGGGTAACCCCACCGGCGGCCGACTGCCCCTTCGGCCTCATTGAGGACGTTGTTGAGGCCACAAAAACCGCTGTTGCAGTGCGTGCCCTTTATCCTGTAATGTCAAAAAAGATAGAGGAAAACGGGCAGGAACGGCTTTATTATGACGTCGAGCTGCCGCTTGCCGGTGTCCTTGCCCAGATGGAGACAGTCGGCTTCAAGGTTGATGCCGAGGGTATAAAGAATTACGGCGAGGCGCTGGAATCAAAGCTAAAAGAGATAGAAAAGCAAATTTATGAATATACGGGATATGAGTTTAATATAAATTCACCGAAGCAGCTCGGAATGGCCCTTTTTGAAAAGTTGGGGCTGCCGGCAAAGAAAAAGACAAAGACGGGCTATTCCACCAACGCGGAGGTTCTCGAAGGCCTGCGCGGCTATCACCCGGTAATTGACCTTCTGCTGGAGTACCGCCAGCTGTCGAAGCTCAAGTCAACCTATACTGACGGGCTTGTAAAGGTAATAGCCAGCGACGGGCGCATACACACAAACTTTAACCAAGTTGAAACCCGCACAGGAAGGATAAGCTCCACCGAGCCGAATCTGCAGAATATACCGGTCCGGAGCGAAGTAGGGCGGGAACTGCGCCGCTTCTTCATTCCGGAAAAGGGCTGCGTATTGGTCGACGCGGACTATTCGCAGATTGAGCTGCGGATACTCGCCCATGTCGCAAACGACAAGGCCATGATTGACGCCTTTAACAACAAGGTTGATATACACACGCTCACAGCTTCTCAGGTGTTTAATATGCCGCTTAGTATGGTGACACCTCTTATGCGTTCCCGCGCGAAGGCGGTCAATTTCGGCATAGTTTACGGCATTAGTGCCTTCTCCTTGTCTCAGGATATCGGCGTTTCGGTTAAAGAGGCCGACAGCTACATTAAAGGCTATCTAAATAAGTTTTCCGGTGTCCGCAGTTATATGGAGCATGTCATCAAGAGCGCATATGAAAAAGGCTATGTGGAGACGCTGCTCGGACGCCGCCGCAATCTGCCGGAGCTTGCATCTTCAAACCGCAACATAAGGTCTTTCGGGGAACGGGTTGCGCGCAATACCCCGATTCAAGGCACCGCAGCGGACATTATCAAAATCGCGATGATAAGGGTGCACGACCGGCTGTTGGCGGAGCATATGAAGTCAAGGCTGATTCTTCAGGTTCATGACGAGCTTATAGTCGAGGCGCCGAAAGAGGAAGCGGAGCGCGCAGGGAAGATACTCCGCGAGGAAATGGAAGCCGCGATGAAGCTGTCCGTAAAGCTTGAAGCAGATGTTCACTGCGGCGATTCATGGTACGCTGCTAAAGGCTGAATTTCAATTATTGCTTTTTGCAAAATGGAGTGGCTATGAAAAAGATTTTATTTGTCTGCACAGGTAATACCTGCCGAAGCCCTATGGCCGAGGTTTTGTTTAATAAAATGCTAAAAGAACGCAATATCACCGATATATCCGCCTCCAGCGCGGGTATAGCGGCGTATACCGGTTCGCCCGCCTCTGACAATGCGATGGCAGCCGTAAAAGAACTCGGCGCCGATTTAAGCCAGCACAAAGCGCGTCTTGTCACCCGCAGGCTGATTGAAGAGAGCGACGAAATCTATTGCATGTCGGATTCTCACGCGAAGGCGCTTATCGGCCTGTTCCCCGAAGCCGAGGATAAGATAAGGGTACTGGGCGGGGGCATTGAGGACCCGTTCGGCGGGGATATAAATGTTTACAGAGCGTGCAGGGACCAGATTCTTGCCGCTTTAAATGATATAATAAAGCGTTGAAAGGAATGGCTTTGTTTTATGGACGACCACTTGCGACGCCCGCAGATTGTCAAAATGCAGGCAAGGCATATCGAGGAGATTGCAGAAATCGAAAAGCTCAGTTTTTCGAAACCCTGGTCTTTTGAGGCACTTGCCGAGGAACTTTCAAACCCGCTTGCAGTTTTTCTTGTAGCGGTCATTGACGGCAAAACTGTTGGATACGCCGGAATGCACCACATAATTGATGAAGGGTACATCACTAACATCGCGGTTCACCCCGACTACCGCAGGAGGGGCATTGCGACCGCTCTTATAAATGAGCTTGACAATTACGCGAGAAAAAAAGGTCTTGCTCTGCTAACGCTTGAAGTCCGCTGCTCAAATGTGGTGGCGATCGACATTTACAGGCGCGCGGGCTTTGATGAGGCTGGAATACGCAAGGGGTTTTATGATGAGCCCAAAGAGGACGCCTTGATAATGACAAAGTATTATTAAGACTTGCGACGTAAACTCAAATTACAGGAAGTGTTTTTTTGAAAATCCTTGCTTTCGAATCATCATGCGACGAGACAGCCGCCTCGGTAGTTGAGGACGGCAGGCATGTGCTTTCAAACATTGTTTCGTCACAGATAGAGATACACCGGATATACGGCGGGGTGGTGCCGGAGATAGCCTCCCGCAAGCACACGGAGGTTATTGCCCAAATAACAAAGGAGGCATTAAGAACCGCCGGCTGTGAGTTTTCGGATATTGATGCCATAGCGGTTACTTATGCCCCGGGCCTTATTGGCGCGCTGCTTGTCGGGGTAAATTTCGCCAAGGGGCTTGCATTGTCGCTCGGCGTGCCGCTGATTCCCGTTCATCACCTGCGTTCCCATATCGCGGCGAATTATATTGCGCACCCGGAGCTTGAGCCGCCCTTTTTATGCCTTGTGGCGTCGGGAGGCCACAGCCATATAGTGGAGGTCAAATCCTATACCAGTTTCAAAGTGCTCGGCCGGACGCGGGACGACGCCGCGGGCGAGGCCTTTGACAAGGCCGCACGTTCCCTCGGATTCCCTTATCCCGGCGGCAAGTTTATGGACGAGGCAGCGCATAAAGGCAATGCCGAAGCGATACATTTTCCAAGGCCGAAGGTGGAAGGCTCGCCGTATGATTTTAGCTTTTCCGGGCTTAAAACAGCGGTTATAAATTGTGTCCACAACGCTCAGCAAAAGGGCATTGAGATAAATAAAAACGACGTGGCCGCTTCATTCCAACAGGCAGTCGTCGATATGCTGTCGAAGCGGCTTATGATGGCGGCGGATAAATTCGGATATAAAAAAATCGCCGTCGCCGGCGGTGTGGCAGCCAATTCGGGGCTAAGGGAGCGGCTGGAAGCTGAGTGCAAAAAGCGGGGCTGCAGCCTGTATATGCCGCCGCTGTCACTGTGCGGAGACAACGGCGCTATGGTCGGCAGTCAAGGCTATTACGAGTTTTTAGCTGGCAACACGGCAGGGCCTGAGCTCAATGCCTGCGCGAACATGGAAATAGATACGCTTGAATAAAAAAACTGGGACTGTTTTTAAACAGTCCCAGTTTTTTAAGGCCCTGTTTCGTCCGGACAGCATTTTTGGAACACCATTGCCGTCTGATAGTTTAGCAATAAATTAGCTCAGCCGCCTATGGCGGCTGAGCGGAAGCCTGAGCTTGCCGTTTATTATCTCCAAAACTCTATCAGCGAGGAAAGCCTCTGGAAATGCACTGGGTTTAAAGCAGCTTGAACATCATTTTCACCGAGGCACGTCGCAAGGGTCGATATTACGGCGGTTGCTACACATATGATAAAAAACAGCCGCTGGGTAGGGCGCTTTGCCCCTTTCCTTTCGAAATAAGTAAGCGTCTCAAACCACAGGATAAGAGACGCAATCATAAAGACGGGGGTAATATCCAGCATATAGCGCTCAAGCACGCCGGCGAGCGTAATGTCGAGATAGGTTATAATTAGCGCAATAATAATCAGCAGGGCGGTGAAATGCTTAAGGCAGCGCCTTTCCTTGCCCATGCGCTTGATTATATATACTGAAGCGAAGAGTATGAGCATAATAGGATAATTGAACAGCCCGGCGCAGGGAAAGTTAAAGTAATACCCGGAGGAGACGTCGGGAGTCCTTTGGACAACATGGAAGAACGGAAAAGTCATATCGATATCCAGCGGCGCGAAAAAGTAATGGTAGATACCGGTTGGCAGTATGGCGAGGTTCGTCGGCTTGTTAAGACGTATGTCACTGACCGTGAGCTGGTATTTTTGGCCGAAGTCGAAAGGCGAACCGAATCTCACGTAGTTATAAACCATCAGGATTATCGCAAATACGGCGAGCGGTGTCAGGAAGCATACCATCCGTTTTAAATCCAGTTTTCCGGCCTTTTTGATAATCTGAGGGAGTATCAACGGGATAGATGCCGCTATATAGAAAACGAATGTCGGACGGGAAGCGACCATCAAGGCAAATGAAAGGCCGGAAGCGAAAAGGGTCAAAGATTTGTAGGCATTTTCCCGGGAACATAATACAGCAAACGCAAGCCCCAGAAACAGATAGGTGATCGCACAGGTTTCAGCCAGCTCATAGAACATGGGCCGGGCGATGAGCCAGAAGAACCCCGAACCGAACACAAGGGCGATTGCACCCGCCAAAAACGGCATAAACCCAGTATCGGGGAACCACTTCATGACAATGTTGTAATATAAAAACAGGCCTGCGAACAGCATTAGGAGAATATAAAGAAAACATGCAAATGAGGATGAGATATAGACCCCGGTCAACAATTTTATCGGCAGCATAAGGGTTATAACCGGTGTTATGCCGAAATAGCAATAGTATTTCCCGTTATAAAACGAACTGTCAAAAAGATAATCGAAATCCCTAAGGCTGGGGTCATATGGATTGGTAAGATTAAGCAGTTTTTCCGGAGGAAAAACCATTAGGCTGGCCTGCCCATTGCTGAACGCCTGCGTCAGCAGTTGGTATATATCGCTGGACATGCTTATATTTCTGTTAAACGGCAGTTGTCCATAGTTTACGTGAAGCTTCGCACAGATTATGGCTGCGGCGAAATAAATAATGCAAAGCGAAGTTCCCGCCAGATATTTTTTGCTGCCGACACTATAGTTCCACAACTGTGTATGACGGGCGGCGTATATTAAAAACAATATGGACAGAAATATTACAAAACGCGATATGCTAAAATGAAAATACGGAGAGTTTAACTCAACTGATTTTATCACCGGCCTGCCGATTGTACTTGAAAATGTGAATTTTAAGCTTTTGCAGTTTCCGAAGGTGTTAAGGCGTATATATTTTGAACTCTCAATATGCGGATAATATGACCAAATTCCAGCGTCCTGTTCTGATTGTGAGAAGTTTTCGTCGGTATAGCTTACTGAGACATTAAAGGACCCTGAGCCGTCAGTAATGAGCTTTATTGATTTTACTGAAGTTTCAGGATTGTCTATATAAAATTCGGAACCGTCTTGTATTGTAATACCTGTTTGCCCTATCCTGCAGTTATTGAGATTGGAAAATTCCGCTGTCCCAATGGTTTTATGTGCAGCATACGAGAATATTTCCTGAAAATATCTAAAGTTGAATATAAAAATCTCGGCGATTAAGGACAGCGCTACAAGAAAAACAATAGGGAATATGTTTTGATTTCTTACTTTTGACATAAGTCCTCCATGACCTTATGAAACCAATTAACATTATACCCCTGCTTATTAATAAAGCAGGGGTATTTATTATTGACTTAATCTGCTGGTTTAAAACGTTCGTGGATAGCTTTAACGGCCTTTTCAGAATCGTCTCTGTCAATAAGGACGGATATTTTGATTTCGCTTGTTGAAATCATTTGGATGTTTATATTTGCGTCATAAAGCGCCTCAAACATCTTTGCCGCTACACCGGGGTTTGACTCCATGCCAGCGCCGACGATAGAAACCTTGGAAATATGGTCATCATAAGTAATGCTTTTTCCTTTGAAGGAATTTATGTTGTCGTTTAAGATGCTGAGAGCTGCGTCAAGGTTGGGCTTTGCAACGGTAAAACTTAAGTCTTTCGTGTTGCAGCGTCCTATCGACTGAAGGATGATATCGACATTAATGCGCTTCTGAGCCAGAAGCGAGAATATCTTAAAGGCGATACCCGGCTCGTCTGGCAGCCCTATTATTGATATGCGCGCAATGTCATTGTCGCGGGTTACTCCTCTGACCAGCATTTTTTCCACGTTGACGACCTCCTTGACTTTAGTTCCGGGAACATTTTTAAAACTTGAAAGGACCTCGAGATTTACATGGTATTTTTTCGCCAGCTCAACTGAACGGTTATGAAGAACCTGCGCTCCGAGGGAAGCAAGTTCGAGCATTTCATCATAGGATATCTCATCGAGCTTGACGGCGTCACTTACTATCCTCGGGTCGGCAGTATATACACCGTCAACATCAGTAAAGATTTGGCACAGGTCGGCTTTAAGCGCTGCGGCAAAAGCTACTGCGGTTGTATCAGAACCGCCGCGGCCCAAAGTTGTTATGTCATCGTACTTGTTGATACCTTGGAAACCGGCAATTATTACGATTTTTCCTTTGTCGAGTTCAGCGTTCAGCCTATCGGTATCGATTTGTTTGATTCTTGCGTTTCCATAGGCTGAGTCGGTTTTCAAGCCGGCCTGCCAGCCGGTAAGAGAAATAACCGGAAATCCGAGTTTCTGTATAGCCATCGCGAGCAATGACATTGAAATCTGTTCGCCGCAGGAAAGCAGAACGTCCAATTCACGCTTTGAGGCTGCCGGGTTTATCTCCGCGGACTTTGCAATCAGGTCGTCGGTTGTATCGCCCTGAGCGGAGACTACGGCTACAACATTGTTGCCGGCCTTATAAGTATCTGTTATGATTTTCGCCACATTGCGAATCCTGTCCGCGTCCGCAACGGACGTGCCGCCGAATTTTTGTACAATAAGACTCATAAAATGCTCCTTCCTATATAATAACCGCCATATAGATTAGATGTTGCTGTTCCGAGGCGGCAAAATTCAATTTTACACGTTTTCGACAGTTGCGCCTTCTTCGTCACAGTCGAGCATTACAAGCTTCCAGTCGGGCATTTTGTTTTTCAGTACCTCGCTTACGCGGTCGGCAAAACCGAGGTCAGTCACATTGACCATCGCCATAAGCGTCGGACCCGCCCCGCTGATAAATGTTGCATATGCTCCGGATTTCAAGGCCAAGTCGAAGATTTCTTCCGCACCTTTTATGAATTTAAGCCGGTATGGCTGGTGAAGCCTGTCGCCGGCGGCAATTTTAAGATTGTCGAGCCTGCCGGAGAACAGCGACGCAGTCATAAGGGCGGCGCGTGAAAGATTATAAATAGCGTCTTTGTGCGGAACCATTTCAGGAAGCGCTGCGCGCGCCACTTCTGTTTTGAGCTCAAAATTCGGGATAAAGGCGGCAAACCTCAGCCTGCCGGAAATCGGGACCTTGACGCTGTAAACCCTGTTGCCGTCGAAAACGGAGGCAACGAGGCCGCCGAGTATTGCCGGCGTAGAGTTGTCAGGGTGCCCCTCAAGCCTTGCGGCAAGGTTCACCAAATCGTCCTTTGAGAGCGGGTCGCCCAGCAGTGCGTTAGCGCCGACAAGGCCGGCTACGATACAGGCCGAACTACTGCCGAGGCCGCGCGTCATCGGGATATTGTTTTCCTGAATAAGCTTCAACCCGCGGAATTTGTGCCCGCAGAGCTCATATAGAAATTTAGCGCTGCTGTATATGAGGTTTGTATCGTCAACGGGTACGCAAGACCCATCGCTTGTAGTTATGTCAATTCCGTCGGTTTCCTCCATCATCACCTGATTATACATTTTCAGCGCAAGCCCCAGGGAATCGAACCCGGAACCGAGATTCGCGCTTGTGGCGGGAACCCTTATTTTTATCATGACGGAAAACTCCTTTAACAACCTCAGGCGCTCCTACTACATTCTATAGGATACGCCTTTATTTGTGTTTAATCAATAATAATCGATGATGTCTGAAAACAAAATTTTTTGCATATCAGAGCCGCCTTAATTGCGGTTTTTCGATATAGCAAATACCTTTTTATATATAAAATCAAACAAGGTGGTCAGATATCGGCCATAACCCTTATCTTTGAAATCACGTTTATATCGAGTGAGGACAGGGAAGCGAGCGCCCTCTCAAATTGCCCTTCAGGCATAGGCTGTGTGATAAATGCGGCTTCGTCTTTCGGACTGTCAGGACAGACAGCTTCTGTTATCTTGCCGAAAAGCGGTTCTGCGGCTTTGAGTGTCATGGCCTTGTCATGGGATTTTACCCTGACAAAGAATGAAGATGCCATGTCTTTATAATCACATACATATCCCTTTTCGGCAGGGGCCCAGTATATGTATTTGCGGGCTCCGAGGTGTTTTGCCTCGTCGATTATGTCGGCAACGACGGCGCTTGCGGTCGGAAGCTTGCCGGCTCCGCGCCCGTAGAACACGACGTCGCCTATGGCGTCGCCGCGCACCATAATGCCGTTGAACACGTCGTCAACATTGGCAAGCTGGCTTTCTTTCTTGACAAAAGCGGGGCAGACAATAGCTGAGATCCTGCCGCCTTCAATCTTTTTTACACGGCCGATAAGCTTTATTACTCCGCCCCATGCCTCAGCGTATTTGACGTCCTCAAGGGTCAAATTAGTAATGCCCTCTGTATGTACGTCCTCGGGATAGACATGCTTGCCGAAAGCGAGCGAAGCGAGGATGCAGATTTTGCGGCAGGCATCCATGCCCTCGACGTCGGCCGCCGGGTCCCTTTCGGCATAGCCGAGTTTCTGTGCAAGCTCAAGGGCGGATTTAAAGTCCATGCCGTCAGAGATCATCTTTGTCAGAATAAAGTTTGTCGTGCCGTTCAAAATACCCGCAATCTCTTTTATTTCATTGGCGGCAAGGCATTGGCTTATCGGGCGCAGAATCGGGATGCCGCCTCCTACACTCGCTTCAAAGAGAAAGTTGGCGTTATGGTTTTTTGCAATCTCTAAAAGCTCCCAGCCATAAGCGGCGACAAGGGCTTTGTTGGAAGTAACAACGCTTTTGCCGGCCATAAGGCAGCGTTTCACATATGTGTATGATGGTTCGAGACCGCCCATGACTTCGACAACAATCTTTATATCAGGGTCGTTTATTATCGGGTCGAATGACTTGATGAATTTGTCCGAATAGGGTAATCCGGGGAAATCCCTTATATCAAGTATGTATTTTATGTCCATATCGATTCCGGCTTTGGAAATGATGCTTTTGTTGTTTTTATAAAAGACTTCGACGACGCCGGAACCGACAACGCCATGTCCCATTACAGCGATATAAACCATTTTGCCTGTGCCTCCTTAGCTGCCGCCGTAAATTTTGCAAAGACTTTCATGCGGCTGAATGAAAGCTCAAATAAAGCCTATTTGCTGTCAAAACCCTGAAACTACTTCTACGTTGTTGATTCCATCAATTTCACGGATACGGTCAAGCAGGTCGGTCAAGGAAATCTTCATGCCGTCCGCCCGCGCTGTCACAGTGACAGGAGCATACCCGCCGACAGGTATGTTCTGATTTATTGTCATTATATTTGCACCTTCGTGATACAAAAGGCTGGTGAGTTTTGAAAGCATGCCGGCTTCATCCCGCAGCATTGCGTGCAATGTAACAATATATCCTCCTGCTTCCTCGTTAAATGGATGGACGCTGTCCTTATACTTATAAAAGGCACTTCTTGATATGCCTGCTGCACGCGCCGCCTCGTTGACTGAATGGACCTGACCGGACAAAAGCAGTCGCTTTGCCTCGACAACCTTCAGAAACACCTCAGGAAGCACCTGACTTTCAACCAACAGATAATGTGGCATTGAATTCATTTAAAATCCCTCCAGTAATGGCCGCGTGGGAATGTGCTTGGTTTTTTGTCATTATGAATGTTGTGTCCGAATAAGCATTACTTAAAGTGATTTTTAAGTACGATTCAAAACGCAATGTTAATTATGTGTAAAGCGGAACTTGTACCGGATGTTTTCAATGCGATTTTAAGCAGCCAGTCCACCCTACAAGAACGCATGTATTGCTCGTGTGTACACTATAACATTTTATAAATTGCCGTTTCAACCTCTGTTAGATTCAAAATATGCGAGTAAAGCTCGATTTTTCTTCAGGGTGCTCCATTTTTCTTCGATTTACACCTTTATCTCGATATATAGCAATTTGTCATATCTATAATGGCTTTAGTGTTCACTCATCGCTGTTTTCTAACAAAATGGCCAAATGCGGAGAATAATATCGATAAATTTTACATATAAACAGGCAAAAATAGGAAAAATAGAAAGGGTTGATTTAAGATTTTTCCCACGCAGAAACGCACAATAAGGCAAGCGGGAAACTGCATAGGCAGGGGGAAGGGAGGTCAATCCTTGTCTGACAACAGCAAAAGAAAAGTAAACTTTCTGATAAACTGCGCATTCTTTGCTATTCTTGTAGTTATCATATATTTTGCAGTAAAGTACGTATTGGGTTGGGTAATGCCGTTTATAATCGGATTTATTCTCGCCGCGGTTGTTCAGCGGCCGGCAAGATACCTGCATGAGAAAAAACACGCCAATATGAAGGCCTGTTCGGTAGTTGGCGTTTTGCTGCTGACTGCGCTGCTGATTGTGATAATGGGGTTCTGCCTTTTCAAGCTTTTCCGCTGGACAAGCGACGGGGCCCAGAGCCTTCCTGCGATTATCGACAGCCTTACAAGTTTGCTCAAAAGCATTTCAGAAAACATTTCCCCCCTAATGACCCGCCTGCAGAAAAGCACAGGCATGAAATTTGACACCTCGCTGAGCGGAATATCACAGCAGCTGCTGCGGCTGTCCCAGTTGCCCGACTGGGCGGCGGGCGTTCTGCATGATTTTGTCTCCTCACTGCCGATATTCATTTTCGACCTTATTATAACCATTGTGGCGGGGTGCTTTATCGCTGCTGACTACCAGAGGGTTAAGCAGACGCTGTTCCGCTCTTTGCCGGAGAGGTATCGTGAAACAGCCCGTGAATTAAAAAACTTTTTCCTTAATACTGTAACGAAGCTTGTCAAAGCCTACTTAAAGCTTATGGTCATAACATTTGTTGAACTGTCAATCGGGCTTATGCTGCTTGGAATACCGAACGCCATTGTTATATCCGCCGTCATAGCCCTCGTCGATATAATGCCTGTCCTCGGGACAGGGACGGTCATGATACCGTGGGCCATTATAGAATTTCTTGCGGGGAAATTCTATTTGGGAGCGGGGCTTGCGATAGTTTATGCGATAATATCTGTAGTGAGAAATATTATTGAGCCGCGCCTTGTGGGAAACCATATCGGGCTGCATCCGCTTGTGACGCTGCTCGCGATGGTAATTGGACTGAAAGCTTTAGGTTTTGCCGGCATGATCTTTTTCCCGATAGGCATACTGATTTTAAAACATTTATATGACAGCGGCATTATAAGATTGTGGAGGTAATGGCATCTGCTGGTATTGTATTTGATGTCGTGTATTGGTATAATATGATGTAATAGTATTAAGATCGGAGTGCCGGCCGGCGGCAATTATTCAGGAGGGTGGACGGTATGGAGGAAGCGGTCTTTAAGACCACCGTTATGGGCGGATTTAATAAAAGCGAAGTATTGGCTTTTATCGACAAACAGGACGAGCAGTTCAGAGAAAGAGAAAAAGAACTTTTAGCGAAAATTGATAGCCTTAATGCCGAATTAAAAAGCGAAACCCTGCGCAGTGAGGAGCTTGCAAAACAAGTAGAAAAGCTTACAGAAGAGCTGAACGCTGAAAGAGAAAAAAACGCTGAAGTTTTGGAAAAGCTGAATACGATGGGCATTGAGGCCCAAAAGGCAAACGAAGCTTATAAAGCTGACATGGAAAGCCGTGACGCCGAAATACAAAAGTTAAAAGAGGAAGCTGCAGAGCTATACAATGCCAAAAGGGAAGCAGAAGAAAAAGCGGAAAAAGCAGTTGCATATGCTGAGGAACTTAAGGACAAACTTGCTTTAATAGATAAAACGAAGGACCAGATCGGCCGTGCCCTGCTTGAGGCGCAGCAGACCGCCGACAATATCATAAATTCAGCAAATGAAGAGGCCGAGTCTATTAAGGAAAACGCAAAGAACGAGGCCCAAAAACTGATTGACGAGGCTCAAATCAAAGCTGAGGAAATAGAAAATCAGGTCAGGGGAAAGCTCAATTTTCTCCTTAACAGCGTAAAGGAATGTAACGAGCGCATAATGGAGGCCCGTACTAATGCAGCAAACTTTTTCAGCACTATAGATTCGGTTTTTGAATCTATGCAAAACGATTCGGAGGATATAATTAATAATTTCCAAAGCAATTTCCAAAGCGATTTTGATATGCCGGAGAATACAAAGGATGAAGATGAATCGGCGGATGAAGCCCAGACTGTAAAGTTTGATTTCAGTACAGATGATTGAATCTACATATCAGATACAGGGGGAAAATTGATGTCAGCTGAACCTTTGAAAATAGATACGTCACAGTTAAAAGACTGTGCCGGTTCGCTCCGGGCCGGAACACGTGTTTTGCTTTCCGGTACAGTTTATACAGCCCGCGACGCAGCACATAAACGTATTGCGGAACTGATGAAAAAACGGGAAAAGCTGCCCTTTCCCCTTGACGGTGCAGTAATATATTATGCCGGGCCGACAGGAACACCGGAGGGTCTGGCGATTGGTTCATGCGGACCGACCACTTCATCGCGCATGGATGTTTATACACCTGCAATGCTGGATGCCGGCCTTTCCGCAATGATTGGGAAAGGCGAAAGAAGCGAGGAAGTCTGCGAAGCGATAAAGCGCAACGGCGCTGTTTATTTCTGTGCTCTCGGCGGAGCCGGGGCTTTGGCGTGCCGCTGTATCACCTCATGTGAGGTAATCGCCTTTGAGGACCTCGGCTGCGAATCGGTAAAAAAATTAACTTTCCGCGATTTTCCGCTGTTTGTTGCAATAGACTCAAAGGGCGGGAATATTTTTAAAGAAGGCCGTGAGGCATGGAGAGCGTGAGCTGCCGAATGATAAAAGGATGGATACCAAACGGTATCCATCCTTTCTGTTTATTGGCCGGCGATTAATTATGTAACTTTTTTGAAAACTATGTTTTAAATCCAGTGGAATTCCAATAATCAACTTGAAATGGGTATATAGTTAGTTTAAAATAATTTTATTAGCATATAATACCAATTAACCGATATTTTAAATTCAGGAGAACTAAATGAGCAGAAAAACAAAAGCCATAATAATAGGAGCGGGGCCTGCGGGGCTTACCGCAGCATACAAGCTCCTCAAGACAACTGACATCCATCCTGTAATAATTGAAGAAACAGACAGTATCGGCGGCATTTCAAAAACAATAGACTATAAAGGCAACCGCATGGACATCGGCGGGCACCGGTTCTTTTCCAAGAACCAGCAGGTAGTCGATATGTGGACCGAGCTTATGCCCTTGCAGGGCGAACCGGCAAAAGACGATAGAATGCTCGGGCGCAGTGTCCCGCTGAAAAAGGGCGGCCCTGACCCAGAAAAAACCGACAGGGTAATGCTCATAAGAAACAGGGTTTCGCGGATTTTATACCTCAGAAAATTCTTTGACTATCCGCTTTCAATAAAGCCCGCAACTTTTATAAATATGGGGTTTAAAAGAACAGTCAAAGCGGGGCTTGGCTACATCCGTTCAGCCATTTCAAAGCGCGATGAACACTCACTCAAGGACTTTATGATCAACCGTTTCGGGGAGCCTCTTTATGAGATGTTTTTTGAGGATTATACTGAAAAAGTATGGGGCAGGAATCCGGGTGTGATTGACGCCTCATGGGGCGAGCAGCGCATTAAAGGGCTGTCGCTGTCAAAAGCTGTGCTGTCAGTCCTCAAAAAACCTTTTGTAAACAAAAACAACACTAAAAATGTGGAAACTTCGCTTATCAAGACATTTTATTATCCCAAGAAAGGCCCCGGCCAGCTTTGGGAAACGCTGGCGAAAGAGATAGAGAAGCTCGGCGGGGAAATCCATTTGAACACAAAGGCCGTCGGCTTTAACGTCAAAAACGGGGTTATAGAATCCGTTACTGCTGAAAAGGACGGCGTCAAGGAGACCATTGAGGGTGATATATTCTTATCCTCAATGCCGATAAAGGATCTTGTTCGGGCTCTTGGCAGCGGAGTCCCGCAGGATGTCCAGCAAATTGCCGAGAACTTGCCTTATCGTGATTTTATAACGGTCGGGCTGCTTTTAAAGAAACTTAAACTGAAGAATGAAACCAATCTGAAAACCGTTTCAAATATCGTGCCCGATTGCTGGATCTATGTTCAGGAACGCGACGTCAAAATTGGACGTATCCAGATATTCAACAACTGGTCGCCTTATATGGTGAAAGACCTTGAGAATACCGTTTGGATTGGCCTTGAGTATTTCTGCAACGAGGGCGACAGCATGTGGAATATGTCCGACAGCGAATTTATTGATTTTGCCGTTGGCGAACTGTGCAAGATGGATATAATAGATAAAGATGATGTGCTGGATGCGACGAGGATAAAGGTGAAAAAGGCATATCCGGCTTACTTTGATTCTTACAAGGACATAGGGCGGGTTAGAGAATATCTTGACACCATCGATAACCTATACTGCATAGGCCGGAACGGCCAGCATAGGTACAACAATATGGACCATTCAATGCTTACTGCTATGGAAGCGGTTGAGTGTATCCGCACAGGCTCAAAGGATAAGTCAAGGGTGTGGAATGTCAACACCGAAAAGGAATACCATGAAGAAAAATGACCGCGCGGGTATCGGATTCCGCGCCGCGCAATAAGCCGGGCACTTAATAAATAAAGGGCTGTATCGTGCTGAAACTATCAGCGTGATACAGCCCTTTTTGTGCAGGAAATCTGCGGTTAAAATTTAAGCCTGTCGAAGACCATCAGGTCCATGTCGGTGGCGTCGCCGCCGAGGTAAAGGTCGCGGATTAAATCTGCGGCAAGCTGTCCGAAGACTATGCCGTTTGAACCTGTGCAGATATCATAATAGACATTCGGGTAACCCGGCAGCGTGCCGACATACGGCAGCCCGTCGCCGGTATCTACCGATGTGCCAGAGAAATGATATTCCGCTCTTATATTGCTGATTCCAGTCATCATCGAGAACAACCGATGTTCAAGCTCGGTATATTTGCACTGTACTGACAGCGGCGCTTTTATTAACCGTGCCAATTTGCCGTTCTCATCTATATGGCAACTGTCAAGGCCGCCGATTAAAATGCGGTTGTCGGGCAGGGTGCGCAGGTAAATATACGGGTCACCGTCATCGCGGATAATACAGCGGTTGTACCATCCCGAAAAGTCCTCAACCGGAGCTGTTACAACACAAAACGTAGTTTTGAGCTGAACAAGATGCCGGGCGGCCTCTCTGGCGGCGGCGATACCTGTTGCATTGACCATTTTTTTCGCTCTGATTTTATGATGGCGTTTGGTTTCAAGGGTAATGCCGTCAAAGTCAGGGGTGACAACTTCAACCGGCGTATTTTCATATGCGCGCATGCCGAGCTCTACCGCTTCCCCAATAAGCGCCTGCGTGAACCGGTATGGGTTTATTTCGCCTGCCATGCCGGAGGTGTAAATACCCGCCTCGACGCGGAACGAAAAGCGTTCCGCGGCTTTTTCACTGTCGAGGAATTCAACCGGGAAATCGTGATGGCGCCGCAGGAGATATTCCTGCCGCATACGCTCGGCACCGTATTCGCATGGGGTGTAATAAAAACTGTCCCGCCGCGAAAAACCTACATTGGCTCCGAGTTCTTTTGTAATCTGTTCAATCTCGTCAAGGCCGCGGATACATGCTTGGTAGGTTCTTACCGCTTTTTCAATTCCGATTAGTTCCTTGAGCCCCTTGAGTTCATAATCGAAGTCATATTGCAGGATTGACGAGGACGAGCCGGTACTGCCGTAACCGAAAAGTTCGGCGTCCACAAGTACGGTGTCTATTCCGGCCTTCTGGAGCTGATAGGCGCATAATGCGCCAGTGACTCCTCCGCCGACAACTGCGATTTCACAGGTTATATCTTCAGACAAATAAGGATATTGGCTCGGTATCTTAGCAGTTTCAGTCCAGTATGGAGCATTAACAACCGTCTGAGTCAATTTAAATCACCGCCATATGAGAAATTCAGTTCTACTTAACTTATTTTGCTTTTAATGGCGGTGTTTATACGTTTACTTTATCTCTTCAGTGTCCCCATCTTCTTTTTTGTTATCATCCGATACCTTTTTAGCGTCCCGCGCGTCAGTGCTGGCCGATAACATCTTTTCTACCGCTGCTGTATCCATTTCAAGCAGATCTTTAATGGGCAGATTTGCATCGCCGATACGCACTGCTGTTGCGTTTTCGACGTGCATTATGCCGCTTTTGGACATCTCATGCTCCTTGTTATTGCTGGCATAGATAACAACATCTATTTGACCTTGTATTTCAAAGTTCCATATAGTGTTTGCTGCCTGTGAAAAAGTGATTATCGGGTTAAATGTCGCCTCTGCTCTGTAGCTTTCAGGGTCGCTGTCCGGCGGGATATTGCACGAAACCATTTCACTGAAATTTATGCTCTGAGTCTGGGTGACATATACTTTCTGTTTTTCGGCGTTGACATAACTGTAAAGGAGGTAGACAGTATATTCGCCGTAAACAATGACCGTACCGATGTCAATGATTTTTGCAAATATGCTGTTTACCTTGATTTCGCTGTCCTCTATGGCCGAAGAAAAAAATCGAAGCTGAATATTGTTCTTGTATATTACAGGTTTTCCGCCTCTGCTGACTATTTCCATTGATTATACCCTCCGCTGCAAAAATCTGTCCCTTAATTATATTATGAAGTAATTTTTTTGATGACATTGTCGACAAATTAATTTCCACACAAAGTTATGTCACTTGTCCAACATCACGCGTATAATGTATTGAACCCGCTTATGGCGGCAATTTTCTATACGAGGAGAATCACAATGTGTGAGAAGAAACCCGATAAGAAGCCTGAGAAGAAGTTCGAAAAGAAATTGATTCAGGTTCCTGTAGTAGTTGGGGTAGGCGAAGACCAGTTCTTTGTCGAAAAAGAGATTCGCATTAGCCCGCCTTGCCCACCTGTCTATATGGTTAAAGAGATAAAGAAGTGGATCGACGTCTATGATGTCAAAGTTATCCACGGAAAGATACTCTTTAATGCTTTCCTGTGGAAAGACATCAACTACAAGACTGCCGATAAGGTCTGCGCGTGTGAGTCTTCAGTCTGCGGACCGGTATTCCACTACACTACAAAGATTGGCTTCGGCGGCTTTATTGAGGTTTGCGGCGACGCCAAACCCGGCGATAAGGCAGAACTGCTCGAAGCCAAGATTGAAGGCGAAAGAGACGATTGGAAAGGCGAATGCTTCAAGCAGGGTGTTAAAGTCTTCACCAAGCTTGTTGAGAAGACCGTTATCAAGCTTAAATTCAAGGTTGTCCGCGAAAAAGAATTGCTTGTTGACGCCTATCCTATAAAGAAAGACTTCTTCAAAGACGAGTTTGAAAAGAAAGATTTCTTCAAGGATGACTATGACAAGAAAGATGACTTTGATAAATTTGACGAGTATGACAAAAAGGATTTTTACGACGATTACGATAAGAAAGATAAGTTCGATAAATTCGGCTATGATGAAAAAGATTATTACAAGGACGAGTATGATAGGAAAGATTTCTGCAAAGACGAGTTTGATAAGAAGGATTTCTTCAAGGATAAATTTGATAAAAAGGATGACTACGGATATCCCGATAAATATTAATCCAGTCTGCACGTGATGCGTGCGCAAAAAGGGCTGCCCTCAATTGGGGGCAGCCCTTTTTTGTGCTCAGTTTCATACATAAAAAATGGGACAGCAGCGGAGCTACAGCTATAAAACGGGCGAAAACGCAAGAATAACGAAGCTTTTAAGAAACAGATTAAAATATCGCAAATTTACCCTTGACATTTCACACGTGTGTAATATATAATTTATGGTGCGCGTATAGAGACGGTTTATTAATTGCCGCATTACGCGGAATAAACAGCGCGAAAATCAAGGTTTATCGCCTTTATTATTGAGTAATGAAAAATCGGGAGGAGACCAAAATGTCAACTTATATGCCAACAGCGGAAAGCATTAACCGCAAATGGTACATTATTGACGCTGCCGGCAAGCCAGTCGGCCGTGTTGCAGCAACTGCCGCAGCTATCCTGCGCGGTAAGCATAAAACAACTTTTGTCCCACATCTTGATTGCGGTGATCATGTTATTGTTATTAACGCTGAGAAAGCTGTTCTTACTGGCAGCAAACTCGATAAGAAATTCTATCGCTATCACACCGGCTACGTCGGGGGCCTTAAAGAGATTAAATACCGCACACTGATGAACGAAAAGCCTGAAAAGGTAATCGAGCTTGCGGTTAAGGGCATGATTCCCTCAACAGTTATCGGTCGTTCCGCATTGAAACGTCTTCGTGTATATCGCGGTGCTGAGCATGTTCACGCTGCACAGAAGCCCGAAGAGTGGAAAATATAAGAAAGGAGATTAACGCTTTATGTATAACGATAGACCTTATCTTTACGGCACCGGACGCAGGAAAAACTCGGTTGCCCGCGTAAGACTTTATCCGGGCACTGGTTCAATAACCATAAATGGAAGGGATATTGACGATTATTTTGGCCTTGAAACACTCAAGCTCATCGTTCGTCAGCCCCTCGTAATAACCAACACACTCGGCCGCTTTGATATAGTTGCCAATGTAAAAGGCGGCGGCGTTTCCGGTCAGGCTGGAGCAATCCGCCACGGCCTTTCACGTGCGCTGCTTCAGGCAGACGATTCATTCCGTCCTATCCTGAAGAAAGCCGGATTCTTGACCCGTGACCCGAGAATGAAGGAGAGGAAAAAGTACGGTCTCAAAGCCGCACGCCGCGCTCCCCAGTTCTCAAAGAGATAATTATTTCAAATATTATCACAAGGCTCCGAAACACTTGTTTCGGAGCCTTGTTTTTTGCCATTTTAATCGACTCTACTGCCGAAAGTCAGAATTTATAGGGCAAAACCATGTATGCACATCGAATTCGGAAGATTGAATGTTGCCATACATCCTGACGAAACAACATAAAGATTTATTGAGGTTTATAGATGACATCCGACGGCAGAATTCTGGGATGCTGCAATCATCAATGTTGTGTGACAAGGCGTATCAGCGAAAAAATTTTGTAACAAAAAATAATTTTAATAATTAAAAAAACTAAATGGCTTTCCATTTTTTCCGGAAAGCCATTTAAATTTGCTTTTTTGACCTTTTTCGAGGGGAAAAGAGCGAATTTGATGTTACAAATTAATTTCACTATAAGTTACAAATTGTTACGTATATTCTTGAAAAATTCTAAATATATGACAAAAATCCACAAATCCAATATTATAATTTATGCACAATGACTAACAAAAGAGGAAAATTTGTGCACTATGCTGGTTGACATTTGAAATGCTCTTTAATATAATAAACAAAACGGTTACAAAACGGTAATAGAATAAATGCAAGCTACAGCACTAAGACAATTTCATTTTATGGTAACAACAGCGATAATTCGAATATTTGGCAATTTATTATACCAACGAAATCAGAGCAAAAGGAGAGATACGATGGATAATGTCGCCGGGAATATAAAAGTCCGACGAAGTTTGCCAGCCGTTTTCTCAGCCATATGCGAAGCAATGCCGAAGATTGATATCAAAAAAACAGCTGTTATGCTCTGCCCGTTCGGCGCGGCGTTAGCCGCCGGTGCTGTAATGCTCAATATGAAGCATGTCAAGATCGTAACACCTGATAAAACGGCGAACCTAATTACGTTTAAAGCCAGTGTATCGGATATACTAAACAGCGCGGGAATAATCCCATCGGAAAACGATAAGATTTTGCTCAGCGTAAATGATGACAACAACGTGACGATAAAAGTACTGCCAGCGTTTAAAGTTACCGTTACCGCTGACAATCAAATCAAAACGCTGATGACGGCGGACGGAACGGTTGCAGACATTTTAAAACAAGCGAATATTAAACTTGGCCCTGAGGATATTCTGAATATGCCGAAGGATGCTAAAGTGAAGCCCAACGACAATATTGTTGTCAGCCGGGTGACTTATGAGACAAAAGTGTCTTATGTTTCCGTCCCGTTTAAGACGGAGACCCAGACTACCATAAACTTAAAAAAAGGTGTCCAGAAAGTAATTCAGGAAGGCAAGGAAGGGCAGAACGCCATAACAAAAAGGATTAAGTTGGTTAACGGAAAAGCTGTCCAAGAGGAGATAATCGGTGAAAGTGTAGTAACGCAGCCTGTAAATAAAAAGATCCTCATAGGCACCGCGTCTTCTACTCCGGTTTCAAATGTAGTTTCACCGTCAAGCCTGAAGCTTGATAAAAAAGGTGTTCCGCTTCACTATTCCCATTGCTATAAGGGCAAGGCAACGGCCTATTACGCCAAGCCCGGAACCAAAACGAGCACCGGCCGCACAGTAAAAGTCGGCTATGTAGCGGTTGACCCGAGTAAGATTCCGTACGGATCAAAATTGTATATTATGACTCCGGACGGCTCTTATGTTTACGGATACGCGATCGCTGCCGATACAGGGGCTTTTGTCCACAACGGGAGCGGAATAATAGCGGACCTTTTCATGCCCTCTCGTGAGGCGTGCAGAAAGTTTGGCGCGAGGACAGTTTTGATTTACGTTTTAAACTAAAAGATTGACAAGCAAAGAGCGTGCAATTTATTTGCACGCTCTTTTTGCGCCTATTATACTTCCTTACGCACTGGGCTTTGACATTTTACAGGTTTAATGCTAAAAATTATGTTTAGGATGTAATTTTCAGCATTGAGATTTTCAGTCTTGATTGCTATTAATCGCGTTTATTGGTATAATATAAATATTGGCTTTGAAATTAGCGGATATTTCCGCGGAAAATTAACTGGATGGAAGGCAAGAGTATGGAGAGCAAAAAATATTATATCACAACCCCTATTTATTACGCTTCAGGCAAGTTGCACATTGGAAACACATATACTACCGTTGTGGCAGATGCACTTGCGAGATTCAAGCGAATGCAGGGATATGATGTAATGTTTTTAACCGGTACTGACGAGCACGGTCAGAAGATAGAGGGCAAAGCGAAAGAGGCCGGTTTGACTCCAAAGGAATATGTCGACCGTATGGTCGCTGACATAAAGAAATTGTGGTCGCTATATAATATTTCAAACGACCGCTTTATCCGCACGACTGACGATTATCACGAGCGTGCCGTTCAGAAGATTTTTAAAAAGCTGTATGACAAGGGCGATATCTACAAGGGCAAATACGAAGGTTGGTATTGCAAGCCATGTGAAGCATTCTGGACTGACACGCAGGTAAAGGACGGCGTATGCCCCGACTGCGGCAGAAAAGTCGAATGGGCACAGGAGGAAGCGTATTTCTTCCGTATTTCAAAATACGCTGACCGCTTGCTGGACTATTATGAAAAGCACCCGGATTTCATTCAACCCCAGTCCCGCATGAATGAAAT
Source organism: [Clostridium] cellulosi (assembly GCF_036762875.1). Lineage (NCBI taxonomy): Bacteria > Bacillati > Bacillota > Clostridia > Eubacteriales > Oscillospiraceae > Ruminiclostridium > [Clostridium] cellulosi. Next base: position 55,209 of record NZ_JBAIZF010000006.1, read on the forward strand.
GATAAACAATTTCATTAAACCGGGCCTTGAGGATACCTGCGTTTCCAGAACCTCATTCACATGGGGCGTTCCGGTTGATTTTGACCCGAAGCATGTCGTTTATGTCTGGATAGACGCGCTGTCAAACTATATTACCGCACTCGGCTACGGCTCTGACGACGAGTCAGATTTCAAGAAATATTGGCCTGCCGATATTCACTTGGTCGGCAAGGAGATTGTCCGTTTCCACACAATCATCTGGCCGGCGCTGCTGATGGCCCTTGATATACCGCTGCCTAAGAAGGTTTTCGGGCATGGATGGCTGCTGCTCGGCGGCGACAAGATGTCAAAATCCAAGGGCAATATAATCGACCCGGTTATATTGCGCAACCGCTACGGCGTGGACGCGGTCAGATACTTCCTGCTTCGTGAGATACCTTTTGGCTCGGACGGCAACTTCTCAACAGAAGCGCTCATCAACCGCACAAATTCTGACCTTGCGAACGACCTCGGCAATCTGGTATCCCGCACCGTTGCGATGATAGAGAAATATTTCGGCGGTACTCTGCCGGATATCTTTGAGCACCATGACATTGACGATGAACTCGCTGAAATGGCTGTCCAAACCGGTTCCCTTGTAGAAACCAATATGGATAACCTCCAGATTTCTCAGGCGCTTGCAGAGATTTGGAAATTTGTTTCCCGTACCAACAAATATATCGACGAAAATATGCCCTGGGTGCTCGCCAAAGACCCGAGTAAACAGGCAAGACTCGCTACAGTGCTGCGCAACCTCAGTGAATCTATCCGTATCATATCAATTTATATAGAGCCGTTCATGCCTGATACCGCTGTGGAAATCAGGAAGCGTATCGGCGCCAATCCTGTCATGTCATGGAGCGAATCAAAGAATTTCCATGCTCTGCCCAAGGGCTTCAAAGTGACAAACGGCAAGCCGCTTTTCCCGCGCCTTGACCTTGAAAAAGAGCTTGACGCTCTTGAGGCGCTTAAGGAAAAGTCAAATGCAGAGGAGAAAAAGAAAGAAGAGCCTGAAGGCGTCGCTCAGATTACCATTGATGATTTCGCAAAGGTGGATTTGAGGGTCGCAAAAGTTACGGCTTGCGAAAAGGTAGAGAAATCCGATAAGCTGCTGAAATTGCAGTTAAAAGTCGGCAGCGAGAACCGCCAGGTCGTTTCTGGCATCGCTAAATGGTATAAGCCCGAAGACCTAATCGGCAAAAAGATTATTCTCGTCTACAACTTAAAACCCGCAAAGCTTCGCGGTGTCGAGAGCCAGGGCATGATTCTGGCGGCGGACACAAGCGACGGAGCTGCAAAGGTCATATTTGTAGATGACAGTGTAGAAGACGGTTCCAAGCTGCGCTGAATAAAGGCGGCAAAATGGCCCGTTTTACCGCGGAATTGATGTATTCCGGATGTTGAGAAATCTTTGCTTTAAATCAACTGTCAGGCAAAAAGGGATACGCGCCAATGGAGATTTTTGATACACACGCACATTACGATGATTCCTCATTTGACGATGACCGCAGCATACTGCTGGGTAAAACCCTGCCGGAAGCGGGCGTAGTCGGCGTTATTTCAGCGGGTACGACGGTAGAGTCGTCCCGCTTTAATGCGTCTCTTGCCCAGAAATACGATTATGTCTATTTTGCGGCGGGCATACAGCCAGAGGAAACGGAAAAAACCGGTGACGGTTACCTTGAAGAGATTGCAGAAATAATTAAAAGCAGCGATAAGGCGGTCGCGGTTGGCGAGATTGGGCTCGATTACCACTGGAAGATTGATAAGCCGACTCAGAAGCGTTTCTTCGAGGAACAGCTTATTCTTGCGAATGAACTCAACAAACCCGTTATAATCCACGACAGGGAAGCGCATGCAGATACGCTCGAACTCGTCAAGAAGTATAAGCCCCGCGGGACGCTCCACTGCTTTTCCGGCAGCGCCGAGACTGCTATGGAATTTGTAAGATTAGGGCTTTATATCGGTTTTACCGGAGCGGTGACGTTCAAAAACAACAAGAAAGCGCCTAAAGTGATAGAGGTAGTACCGATTGACCGCATACTTGTTGAGACAGACTGCCCCTATATGGCCCCTGAGCCTTTGCGCGGGCGCAGGAGCGATTCTACAATGATAGAACACACTTTGGCATTCATTGCACGCATAAAAGGGGTTACCACGGAGGAAATGGCGCATATAACGGCGGAAAACGCAAGACGGCTCTTTAATTTGAATTAAGTGATATGAGGGAGCTGACTGTATGACTATAACCTATAGGCTTGGCGACAGCCTTTATGTAAATATGACGAATAGATGCAGCAACCGCTGCGATTTCTGCATACGGAACTACGGCGACGGCATAGGCGGGTCCGGAGATTTGTGGCTTGACCGCGAGCCGACTGTCGACGAAACGGTTCAGGATATATTAAAAAACGTGTCTGGGTGCAAGGAACTGGTTTTCTGCGGATACGGCGAGCCTTTGATGCGCCTTGACGACGTTATCGCCGTTATAAAGGCGGTTAAACCGAAAATCGGTATTCCTGTGAGGATAAATACTAACGGCCAAGCCGACCTTATCCACGGCCGGCAGACCGCGAAGGAACTTGCGGGGCTTGTCGATACGGTGTCGATCAGCCTTAATGCTCCGAACGCTAAAGAATACGAGGCGCTTTGCCACAGCGATTACGGAGAAAAGGCGTTTGACGCCATCCTCAAGTACGCCGCCGACTGCAAAAAATACATACCGAATGTCGTTTTTTCCGTCGTCGACGTAATGGACAAAGAAGATATTGAGAAGTGCCGCAAAATAGCGGAGGATATAGGCGTTAAATTCCGTGTCAGGGAAATGATAAAATAAGCGTTTAGGGATAAAACAACTCCCGTGCCGCAGAAAAACCCGCGGCGCGGGAGTTGTTGTTTTGTTTAAAAAGTTAAAATATCAGATTGTCTGCAACCTCGCCGAAGTCGTGTATATAATAGTCCGCCGTTTTCAATATCTGCTCTTTTTCACAAGCCGAACGGTTATCAAAGACACCTGCTACTTTCATTCCGACGGATTTTGCGGATTTTATGCCGGCGAGAATATCCTCAAACACGATACAGCGTTCAGGCGGGGTCTTGAGCTTTTCCGCGCATAGCAGGTACACGTCGGGGGAGTTTTTGTCTTTTCCTGCCTGATCTGTTGTCACATATGCGTCAAAGCAGTTGAAAATATCAAACTTTTTGAGCAGGGGAATAAAAAGGTCTGCGTCGGTCGCTGTAGCAAGCCCTATTTTGAGCCCTGCCCCGCTGAGCTTCTTTATGAATTCCGCGGCGTGGGGCTTCAGCTCAATGTTATTGGCATACTCGTTTTCGCACAACTGATACCACTCGCAGATTATCTCATTAATGGAAAGGCTCAGGTTAAAGCGGCGCTTCGTATATTCCGCCGCCTTATTAAAATCCATGGCCTTGATGGCGTCTTTGTAATCATCCGGCATGTCAAGCCCGTGTGCTTCAAAGAATATGTCGTCGACTCTGTCCCACATCTCCATGGAGTCGGCGATAGTTCCGTCTAAGTCGAAAATCGCCGCCTCAATACCCCTTAAATCCATGACATCAGCAGCCTTGACTGCCCATTAAGGGTATATTTTCCGAGACTTGCGGGTATTAGAGCCGTATCACCCTTTTTAAGCGGGGTTTCGCCGCCGTCATAGCTTATCACGATATCTCCGGATAGATTCATAATTACCATAAGTGTTTTTCCCTCTGCATTTCTTTCAAGTTTTCCGGACAGCTTTACCTCGTCAATATTGAAAAATTCACTGCGCAGTATTTCCCTTTGCGTTTCCCCGCTGTCCTGCTGCGGTTCCGCTGCTGCGCCTCCAAAGTTGATAACGTCGAGCGCTTTGTCTATGTGAAGCTCCCGCGGTTTGCCGTCTTTGCCGAGACGTCCCCAGTCGTAAATGCGGTAGGTGGTATTGCTGTTTTGCTGGATCTCGGCTATGAGGATACCGTCGAGAATCGCATGCACTGTCCCGGCAGGGATAAAGAGCGAGTCGTGGGGCTTGACAGGGACAACGCGCAGGGTATCGGCAACAGTGCCGTTTTTTACCGCTGAAATAAATTCGTCTTTAGTAATGTCCTTTTTAAGGCCATATATGAGCTTTGCGCCCGGTTTCGCGTCAACTATATACCAAAGCTCATTTTTCCCGTTTTCTTCGCCTGTTTTTCTGGCGTAAGCGTCATCAGGATGAACCTGGACGGAGAGTCTGTCGTTCGCGTCAATGTACTTTATAAGCAGCGGAAACCTGCTGCCGTATTTTTTAACACATTCCGTGCCGAGCAGTTTTTCCCCGTATTGTTCTATAAGGTCAGACAATGAAGAACCGGCAAGCGGCCCGTTATCGACAACGCTCATACCGTCTGGTCTGCAGCAGAGTTCCCAGCTCTCAGCAGTTTTTTCATAGGGGGTTTTTCGGTCAAAGTATTTTGATATATTTTTCCCGCCCCATATGATTTCTTTATATACAGGTCGGAATTTGAGAGGGTAAAGCATTGTCATCACTTCCTTATAGAGTATTGTCAGTTTAAATTATACCATTAAATTAGTAAATAAAAAAGCGGCCGCTTAAAACGGCCGAAGGTAAATTTTTATTGGGGCTGTACTATTTTTATGACGTCATGCAGGTTTTCTCCGACAAAAGCCCGCGGGAATTCATACCTGCTGTCGGTTACGCTGCCGGCCCCGCCGTTCATCTTAAAGCAGATTTTAAAGCCCAACTGCTGCGCGGCTTTAATTGTATCTTTGTTATATTTTCCCGACGGATACGCTATGTAATTTACCTTTCTGTCGAGCAGCCGTTCAAGCGCGGCTTTGGACTCCGATAGCTCTTTGTATTGTTCTTGGTATGAGAGCTTGTCGAGGTTTGGGTGGCTTAAGGTGTGACATTCCACGCGCATGCCGTTCGCGTCCATTTCCTTTATCTGTTCGGCGGTGAGATAGTTGTCCCGCGCGTCGCCTATTTTTGATGTAATCATAAACACTGTAGCCTTGAAATGGTACTTTTTGAGTATGGGGAAAGCATTTGTATAATTGTCGCCGTAGCCGTCATCAAACGTCAGAACCACCGATTTTTCAGGGACCGGCCTTTTGCCGGAAACCGCGTCATAAAGCTCGTCGAGGGAAAGGGTATGATAACCGTTGTCATACAGCCACTTCATCTGCGTTTCAAATTTTTCTTTCGGTATGCGGAGAATGTTGCCCTTTTCATAGAGTATTGAATGATACATGAGCACTGGAATACGGGTAGTAGTGGCGGTCGAGGGGCGTGTGCTCACAGATACAGCCTTGCCGGATTGGGTTGGCTTTGAGGCGCAGGAGGTCAGCCCCGCTGCTGTTATCAGCGCGACTGCGGCAAACGCTATAACCTTCTCAATAACGGTTTGTTTCATACAAAGCTCCTTGACGGGCGCTTAATTTAATGTTTTTGCAGACAAAACGCGGGCCTGCTTGATTCCAATTATATATCTTGAAAATGACCGGCGTCAATTTGCATATTCTATGTAGGGGGCGAACTGATGTCCGCCCAAATCAGCCGAGCATATTCTGATATTTCTGCTTAGCCTGCTGAATCTGCTGCTCTTCTGCGGGCTTTACCTGATACCAGCCGCGTTTTTGTGCCTCGTTGAAAAGCTCGGCCTGAATCTGATGCTCGTCTTTCAGTATATTCATGAATTCATCGCGAAGGTTTGGCGTTGCACATTCGTTGGCGTAAGTGTTGTATGCGTAAGAGATAAGTTTCTGTGAGGCTATGGAATCGTTAATCATTTCCTGATCGCCCATTGTATTTGAGCCTTGAATGTTAGTACTAAACTGCATTATATGGTTCCCCCTTTAGCTAAGATGACTCATCAAACGGTTAAAATGGTCTTGGTGCCTTGACGCAACCTGCTCGCATTTCTGGCGAAGCTGAGGGTCGCTGCAGGCATTAGCAAAGGTGCGGTATTTTTTGACGAGCATCTGTTCGTAGTTAAGCTGGTCCTCAAGGGCGGACAGCTCTTTTGATGTTATATTTGCCATAAGGACACTCCTTTTACGTTAAGGTATAGCGGTGCAAAAACGATTTGCCGCGATAATAGTTTGCCCCAAATGCTGCGCAATTATAATAAGAAACAAACAACAATAAAGGATAAAAAAAGTGCCTGCCGAAAAAGGGGCAGGCATTGAGGAAACGCCAAATTCAGAAACGCTGCTTTATGTATTGCCCGCGTTTCTGTCGGCGCAGGAAGTACCAAGACCAAAGCTGATTGACAGCGCCATGTCTACTTTTTGCATAGAAGTATAGTCAAGGGCGCCCATCCTCTCTTTTAGTCTTCTTTTGTCAAGAGTTCTTATCTGTTCCAAAAGTACGACCGAGTCTTTTGCCAGTCCGCATTTATCTGCATTTATATTAATATGCGTCGGCAGCTTAGTTTTGGAAGTCTGACTTGTAATCGCAGCAGCGATAACTGTCGGACTGTATTTGTTCCCTATATCGTTTTGAACAATGAGTACTGGCCGCACACCGCCCTGTTCAGAACCAACAACAGGGCTTAAATCAGCATAATAAATGTCTCCTCTGTGTACAGTCATAAACTCTCCACTCTCCGTTTAGGGATTCGTCGTTGTAAAAGCCAACTGCAATAGGGCGATGTCTTCAACATCCGCCGGGTATTAATGGCAGTTGACTTTTTACACTTTTATTTTGCCACGATTCACGTGTGATAATCATATAAATCATAAATTTACAAAAATTTGTAATCAAAATTTTTGCTAATTGGGTTCAAACTATCGCTTCATTACATAATATTCAGCGGCACACAAAAATGGGACAACTTTACAGTGAAATAGTGAGACAGGCCATGCTGACAAATTGATGCAATTTCAGTTTATTTTGCATTATCCCCATATTTTTTTCATATATTATAAAAGCCTTGCGGTGTTCGCTAAAGGAAGGTGGCTTTTATGGAGGGTAAAAAAGAGATAGGCAATATCCCGAAGCTCATTTTGTCGTTTGGATTGTCTTTAGTTACCGGAGGGGCAGCGTTTCTTTTCTCGATGAATGCGAGCGAAATATATGGAGCGTTGAAGAAGCCGGTTTTTGCGCCTCCGGCATGGGTATTTGGGCCTGTTTGGGCTGTTTTGTATATTCTTATAGCTGTTGCGCTTTACCTTGTGTTAAAAAAAGGGATGAAACAGCCCAATGTAAAAAACGCGCTATTATATTATTGTATCCAACTGGCGTTCAATATACTCTGGAGCGCATTGTTTTTCACATTAAACCTGCGGGCCGCGGCATTAGTCGATATAATAATCCTTTTAGTCTATGCCACAATCACGACGGTCAAGTTTTTCAGAATCGACAAAGCAGCGGGGGTGTTGATGATACTGTATCTCCTTTGGATTTTATTCGCCACTGTGCTCAACCTCGCCCTTGTCATACTCAACGGCTAAAATTCGATGCTTAGTTGATTATTGACTTAATTGATATCTTGGGATTATAATAGAAGTTACGCAATTACAATAAATAAGGAAAAAGTAACCCCGGCAGCGTCAACCTGTCGGGGATATAACTATATAATTTCCTGATTCAGGAGGTCAAAATGGACGAAAATAGCAAGGAATTTGCCTATGAAAAAAGATATCTCGAGTCTGTGCTGAGTTTTCTGAAGCGGGAAATTTATGATATCAGGGAAGCACTTGATATAAGAAAACGTATTCTCCACCGCGAAAGGCGGGAACTGGGTATTTTAGTCAGTGAGAACCGCAGCTCCGGTCTGTCGGCCGATATTTCACAGAGTATTGCCGAAGACCGGCGCCAATTGAACGCGATAAATATGATGGCGAAACTGCTTGACCGCGATAAAAAGCTGCTTGCGTCGCCGTATTTTGGACGCTTTGATTTTATAGAGGACGGCGAAAGCGGACCGGAAAAATTCTATATTGGGCTGCACAACGTCTATGATACGGGCGGCGACGGAACTATCTATGTCTATGACTGGCGCGCCCCCATATGCAGCATGTTTTACAGAAATGAACTGGGACGGGCAAGTTATACGGCGCCGGGCGGAGAAATCAGCGGCGAAATCACTTTAAAAAGGCAGTACCGCATAGAGAATTCAAAGCTCAAATACTTTTTCGATTCCAGCCTTGTCATAAACGACGAGGTGCTTCAAGAAACCTTGGCGCATAATGCCTCGCCCCAGATGCGGGACATAGTCCGGACCATCCAGAGTGAGCAGGATTTGATAATCCGCAATTCGGAAAGCGACTTGCTTATAGCGCAAGGCTCAGCCGGCAGCGGTAAAACCACCATAGCGCTTCACCGCATTGCATATCTGCTTTATCACAGCGCCGCTAAGGGACTTACGAGCAAAAACATCATCATTTTGTCCTTAAGCCGCGTATTTAGCAAATATATAGCCTCTGTTCTCCCATCTCTCGGCGAAGAAAACGTAAAAGAGATAACTTTCGATGAGCTGGCGGACAGTATTGGCATATCAGCGGATTTTGACCGCGTTGAATTTGTGGACAAGCTGCTGTCAAACGAAAGAAACGGCTCGGACAAACTGCTCAAGAGTGCGCTCACTTTTAAGGGGTCGAGAGAGTTTGCAGTTATTCTGGAGCGCTTCCTGCGTTATTACACCCACAGGCTGATTGAATTTACCGATATAAGCTATGACGGGAAGATTATTGCGAACCGCGAGGAGATAAAGAATATCTTCCTGCGGGACAAGACCGGCACGCCGCCGCTCAGCCGCATGCGCAGAATAGAGACTATCCTAAAAAGCCGAATAGATATTCGTCAAAAGGAGATGCACAAGAGGCTGCAGGATAAGTTTAAGGCCATGCCGGAACATCAGTTTGACTATAAAAGTGTCGCTCGCTTAATATCAATAAAGAGGACAAACAAGGCGCTGAAACAGATTATGGAATTTACGAGGTTCAGCGCGATGGATGTTTATAAAGCGCTGTTTTCAGATTTCGGACGCTTCAAAAGGATCTGCAAAGGTCTTGGACTGCCGGATAATATTGAAGAGATTTTTGAGTATACAAAAGAATCGCTGAAAAACGGGGCAGGCTATGACGATATGGCGGCGCTCTGTTATCTGGCGCTGCTTATAGACAAACCGGCCGGATTTGACGACATAAGGCATGTCGTCGTCGATGAGGCGCAGGATTATCTGCCACTCCATTACGCAGTTCTCGCGAAGCTGTTCCCCCGCGCTTCCTACACCATTCTCGGCGACATCGGGCAGTCCGTTGAAACCGGCGCGACGATGGGGCTTTATAAGGAAATTACAGAGATTTTGAATAAAAAGCGCCCTGGGCTGATGACTCTTAATAAGAGCTACCGCAGCTCGTATGAGATTACGAATTTCTCGCTGAAAATCCCGCAGGAGAAGCCTGAGATTTCGGCGTTTGAGCGGCATGAAAAGGAGCCGGAACTGATTTTCTGCGAGGATGAGAAGCTGGACGAACGCATTGCCGCGGATATAAAAGCGGCGCTCGATGAGGGGTTTGGCACTGCGGCGGTAATATGCCCGACAAAGCGGCAGACAAGGGAACTTTATGAGCGCCTCTCAAAGAAGATACCTGTGACATTGCTTGAAAAATCGGGTGAGGTAAAGAACGGTGCGCTTATTATGCCCGCCTATCTTTCAAAAGGCCTCGAGTTTGACTGCGTTTTTGTGCCTTATCTTGATGATGACAATTACGGCGGGGAGTTTTCAAACAGGCTATTATATATAGCCTGCACCCGTCCGCTCCACAGACTTAAACTTTATTACAGCAAAGAGAGCGGTATTCTCAAGCGCCTGATGGGGCAATAATCCTATTGACTTTTAGGGCATTTTATATTAAAATAGTCACTGCCTTTATGGGCGGCTTAATATAAAATGCATGGAAGAGTATCGAAGTGGTCATAACGGGCCGCACTCGAAATGCGGTAGCTCCTAACGGGGCTCGTGGGTTCGAATCCCACCTCTTCCGCCAAATTGAAGTCCGGACGCATATTAGCGTCCGGACTTTTTTATTATCGCCTTATATGACGGCAGTTGACTTTCAGAATAAATATGTTAAACTATTAGTACTGAATATTCAGTACAAAAGGGGATTAATATGGGTGAACAAAATGCACGCGAAAGAATTTTGCAGGCAGCGTTAAAAGTATTTGCCGAGAAGAGTTTTGAAGGTTCCCGCATTGACGAAATCGCCCGTGAAGCGAATGTGCCAAAGTCACTTATCTATTACCATTTTAAAAGTAAAAATGAGATTTTAGAGGTGTTGAGTGCAAGATTCATCGAAGAATATGAGCGTCTTTTATCAGCAAGCTCGAATGAGACACATCAGGAAAAGGCGCAGGGACTGACTGAGCGGATGAAGAATGTATATTATGAATTTGGCCAGAGGAACGCGGACTTAGTCAGGGTGATGTTTATTGATTCACTTAAAAAGTCAAACGAGAAACCTATTCTTTATAAGGTACTGGATGCCTTAATTGCCAAAGATATCAAAAATGATTCCGATACAGACTATGATATCCAAGAAAGAAGAATTGCAGAATTCTTTACCAGCCTTATTCCCAATTATGCTTACATTTGTTTCGCAGATTCATGGACGCAGTATTTTGGCGTTGACAGAAAACGGTTCGACCAGCTGTACGGAAAAATATATGGGGAAATTCATGGTGGATATCATGAAAGGCATAAATAAAAAGTTTTGAGGGGATTGGATTATGGCGCAGGAAATTATTAGGATTGATTTGGGTGGCGTTAATTGTTATTTAGGCAAGCAGGGTGATAGTTTTGTCTTGTTTGACACCGGCGGGCATATCTTTTTAGATAAGCAGTGTAACAATCGGCGCGAGCTTCTTGAAAAAGAACTGAATTCATATGGATGCGACGCGACAAATTTAAAACTTGTTGTATTGACACATGGTGACAATGACCATGTCGCAAATGCGGCATATATCAGAAAAACATACAATACGAAAATAGCCCTGCACACAAACGATTTGGATTTAGTCAATTGCCCAACTATTGAAAAGCTATTGGAAAACTGCCACTATCATTCCCCTGTGTATAAGTTGGTATTTTCGGCGATGAAAAACTCCATTAAAAAAATTGCTACAAAAACGCTTGAGGATTTTGAAAGTTTCAGGCCGGATATTTTGCTTGACGATGGTTTCGACCTCTCTCCTTACGGATTTGAAGCGAAGGTTGTCCATACTCCCGGCCATACCAAAGGTTCTATCAGTATTCTAACGGCGCAGGGCGATCTGATTGCAGGCGATACCTTTGCAAATATAAATAAGCCGGCAATTGCACCTAATGCCTATGATTTTAAAGAATTGAGAAGCAGCATAAAAAGATTAAAAACGATGAATATAAAAACAATTTATCCAGGTCACGGCAATCCATTCAATGCCGCCGCGTTATAACAGGCTACGCCTGATACTCACAAAAAGCGGCTCCCACTTTGCAGGGAGCTGCTTTTGCATTAATTTGTAAATTGTTGTATAATGGTACTATCTGAAATAAGAATTATATCCGTCTGTGTGCGGTGATTTAGCTGTAAGCATTTACGATTATCTCGCAGCCATCTGTAGGACATTTTAAAATATACGTCAAGAAAGGGGCCATTTATAATATGAAGAAAACCGCCATTATTATTTCTGCGTCAGCTACCCTTGTTGTAGTTGTACTGGCAGCTCTGTTTTTAAAGCTAAAAATTAATACTTTTGCAGATTATAACAATGACGCCGTATTGGGCTCATCCAACCCGCCAAAATCAACCTATACTGCAAAAATATTCGTCACTGGGCCTGAAGACAGCGATTCATTGCTTTATATACATGATATAAAATTAAAGGGCATTGAAAATATAGCCCATTTCAATGCGGATGAAAATATAACAGGAAAACTAAAATGCACTTATTCATCTATACAGGGTGCATGCAAACTGATTCTCGTATCGGAAAAAGGTGAAGTAGTTACTCTTTTTGACAGCGAAAAACAAAAAAGCGGCACAACGGTGGAGGTGCCGTTTTTCAAAGGCGAAAATACAATCCGTTTAGTCGGAAAACCCGTTCATCTGAAAGAATTTACTGCAAAATGGGTAGATATTGACCATTCCAAATTATCATTAGTCACTGTTATGGTTTAACAGCAAAGCCATGAGATTCAATCTCATGGCTTTGCTAAATTCTAAGAGCATTGTTTCCCTTTGTGTTATATAAAGCGGGCTTAGCTGCCCGTTCCCTGGTTATTCGTGCCCTGCGGGGCTGCTTCAGCGGGCTTGTTTAACCTTACTTTTATCTCAGCCGCAATTAACATAATCAGCGGCAGTATGAGCTGAAACAATAAGGCAATATAGGGAAAATAATTCGTTAAATTGAAGAACTCGGCTGCATTTTCTGCTGCCACCACGGCTAAAAATAACATTATGAGAGCTGACGGGGCAACGAAAGCGCGCATATCCTCATAGTTTGAAATTTTAGAGATACCCATTGACGCAATATAAACGCAGATCCCCATTTTAATGGTTCCGGCAAGCGTGTAGTTTATACCGACCAACAATTCGGTTCTCGTAAATATCTCACCGAGCGCGCTGATACTTACGGCCTCGTAAGATGGGAAATAATACATGCTGATTGACGGCGAGCCTAAGACCAGTGAGTTCCGCATACTCACAGTAAGCAGCGTAGCGACTTCGATTAAGAGCGCGATTATAAATATCTTCGAAGTTTTCTTCCAGGGCTCGGTAGAGGAAAACATTGAAGCGATTAAAATTATTTCGCCAAGAGGTAATGTCGTTTTGAACACAGATACTTTGAATATGGTTGATAAATCTGCATTAAAGGCCGGCAGCAGATTTTCAAAGTTAACACTTGTGCTCGCAATAATAACTGAGAAAATAATTATGGCTAAAATTATAGGCAGAACAAACCGGGATATCCTGCCGATATTCTCGACACCGCTTTTGGCGAGGTAGACAGATAAGAGTATGAGAAATGACTGAATAACTATTTGCGGGGTTTCGGGCATGGCGACAATCCTTATGAATTCTGAAAAAGTCCTTATCACAACTCCTCCGAGGAAGATAGCATACAATGTGTAAAGCAGTACAACAGCCTTCCCGAAGAATTTGCCGAAGAGGGTCACAGCTATATCAAAAAGATTGGAACCTGGGAAAAGGCTGAGTATCCGCGCATAACAGAGAAACAGCGGTAAAGCTATTACTGCGGCGGTCAGCGGGGAATACCAGATATTCGGATCGCTTTCAAAGGAGCCCGCCAAAACCAAGCTGCCGAACATAAAAATAACCAGTATGCTTATCATTTGGCTTGAAGCAATGCGGTTATTATTCAACCTATCACCGCTTTCATTTTATTCTAAAAATAAACTTGATTGCTTCTACCAAGTACATATTAAGATGTCTTGGAATAATATCAAAAATTATTAGTGCAATTAAAACGAACGTGGAAATATAAACCAGGAATACAAACCACAGGGGTTTCCACTTTTGACTCTTTATTTGAGGCACAACATCAAAGGTGAAAAGGATAGCATAAAGCACAATGCATACTGCAAACTCCTGCATTTAGTCCCCCACCTTTGTTTTGCTCTTGAGTGTAGCTGAATTGGTGATGTTAATCTTGGCATTAATATCGTATTTAACAGTCTTAAATTTCTCATCCCAATTGGCTTTTAACTCATCCCAAGCACTTTTATATCTATATTTGACAAGCAGTCCGAATCCGAAAATATCAGAGCCGTATTGCTCCTGAACTGTCTTTATTATCCGGCTGCAGTGATTTTTTATTGTTTCTTCCCCCAGCTTCTGGACTTTTGCAATTCCATCTTCGGAGCAATAATCCTTGTTGGTTTCATTTTCAGCGAGAGCGGCTTTGGCGGTGACATTAATCTCCATTTTTATTTCCCCGTTTGAAATGACGGGCTTTATCCAGGTTTTGCTCGAAAAGAGTTCAAGCGTTATACTATTGCCGTTTATCTTTTTGTCCAGCACAAGCGGCCCGGCTTTTGCTTCATCTTTAATAATATAGATGTATTGTGTCTCATCATTGTCGACATAGCCGACCAGCTTGTCCTTTTTAAATATTGCAGTTCCGCCGATTTGAGTAGTTTCTGGGTTTGCGGCTGACCTTTTTACAATCGGGACGGTAAGGGAAATGCCATCGCTCTTTATAATATTGTTTACTTCGAAAAGCCTTCTGGGTACATTTTTTGAAAGGTATTTCTGGTCGGCTTCAATCATGGTTTCGATCTCATAGCCGACTATCGTGTTGGCTACTGGTTTGGTTTTAAACAGTTCCTTAGCCGTCTGCTCTTTTGCAACAAAGATCCTGATGTTTCGGCGTATTTCCGCATCTCGGCTGAAAAAATCAACAATGGGCGAGATGCCCTCTTTCGCCAATTCTGAACTTATTACGATTACCTTGCAGTCGCTGAAGTACAGCCTTTTTCCGCATTCTTTGGTGGCATTTCTTATTGCTTCAAAGATTGTCCTTCCGTCTGTTTCAATAGTTGTTGTCGCGGGGTTGGCGCTCTCGCTTCCGCTGCTGGTGCCTCCGCCAGTCATATCGACAAGGTCAAAGGTCAGGTGATATTTCTGCCTCTCACTTTTGTCGATACCGACTCCGGCCACGATTGACAGAGATTCGACTTCGCGATAGTTCCAGCACCCGGTTGTGAATATCGTTGAAATCGTAAGAAGAAATATAACAATCACTTTCAGCTTTTTCATTTTATTTTCCCAACTGATTCTCTTTTGATATTAGAAGTAAGCCCCTGAGGACGGTTTTTCATATGCCACCACGGCGCCCTCATAAAAGTATCCTTGTTATTTTGCGGCCCTAAGCGCATGCCGTCCAATATCGGTACGCCGAAAGAATTCAAATTATACAGATGAATCAGCAGTCCCAGCATGGCGAATAAGAATCCATAAAGGCCGGCAATTGACACAACGACGAGCAGGCCGAACCTGACAATAATGTCTAAGCCCTTTATGCGTGGCACCATGATACCTGTAAGGCCGGTTATCGCTACAACAATGATAATCGGCGCGCTGACAATTTTAGCCTCGACAGCCGCCTGGCCGAGGACAAGCACGCCGACAATACTGAGCGTCTGACCGATTGACTGCGGCATCCTTGCTCCGGCTTCCCGCAATATTTCAAATACCACAAGCAGCAACAGCGTTTCAAACACTGTCGGGAAAGGCACGCCCTGCCGCGCAGCCGAGATACTCAGCAGTAGCTTCGTCGGCAGGAATTCTTGGTGGAACGTGGTTACAGCCACATATATAGCCGGCGTCATAATAGATATGAAAAAAGCAGATATTCTTATAAACCTGCCGATTGAGGAGAAATAGTAGTTGATATAGTAATCCTCGTCACTTTGGAAGTTTTCTATAAAAAGGCAGGGACAGGTCAATACCATCGGCGTCCCGTCGACAAACATGGCAACCCGCCCTTCAAGCAGTTTTGCCGCGACGACATCAGGTTTTTCAGTGCTGCCGATGGTTTTCACCGGCGAATACGGTGCGTCCGATATCATCTCGGAGATATAGTTGGCGTCAAGTACGCCGTCTATTTCAAAGCTGTTCAGCCGTCGGTTGAGTTCATCCAGCACATTTTTATTGACAAGAGATTCAAGGTAACATATACATACTTTTGTTTTGGTCCTCGTCCCGAGGGTTAAGAAATTAAATTTTAAGTCGGGGGTTTTAATGCGGCGCCGTACCATCGAAATATTCATCATTATCGACTCGACAAAACCTTCCCGCGGGCCGCGCAGGACCTTTTCCGATTCCGGTTCCACAATTGACCGCGTTTTCCAGCCTTTCGTCTCGAGGATAAGGGCCTCGTTCTCGCCGTCGGCAATCAGAATTGTGCTGCCGTATAATAAGCTTTCGAGTATTTCTTCCATATTGTTGGTTCTATTGACGCTTCCTGAGGTGACTACGCTTTTTGCCGTTTTGTCGAGGATGCCGTTAGGCATGAAGTCATATGCGTATTCTTCAACGGGCTTTATCATGTCCTGATTTATAATTTTGTTGTCAACCATGCCGTCGATATAAAGAAAGCACATTCTTATTTTAGGATTACGGCGGTTTTCTACATATCTTATTATCAATGTTTCGTCGTCTTTAAAAATTGAATTGAACAGGTTTATATTTTCATCAAGGGATGTTTTAAGTACGTTGTCGGTATTGCTCATTTTCTCACCTCCGAAAATAATCCTTAGAATATTGTTCCGCAGCATGGCTGTTTTATAATATTTCTGATATAATTATTTGAAACAGACAATCTTGAAATTAAGCAGAAGGTGAAAATATGCCCAGATGCCCTTCATGTTCGGCCAAAGTAAAGAAAGATGACGCTGTATGCCCTGCATGCGGCGCGGTGCTAAACAAAGAAACCGGAACTGGGGACAAGGAAGCGTTCCTTATTTCCGTAAACCGTGATTTTGAATCAAAAATAGTTGAGGGCTGCCTTCGAAGCGCCGGTATTCCTTTTATGATTAAAACCCACGGTGGTCCTGAGGGTTTTGTAAGGTACGATACAGATTATGAAAGCCTCGGCGCAGATTTTTATGTCCCGTCAAAGCTGCTCGAAAAGGCAAAGCAGGCTTTGCCTCCCGATTTGGCCATACAGGCGGGCGCTTCCGGTGAAAGCGTGGAAAATACGGATGAAGATGTTCCTCATCCAATCAGCGAAGAGGTTCAAAAACCTGAAGACCCGAAAAAAACATTTATAGCTGTTATATTGTTTTTAATTCTGGCTGCCCTTGTTGTAGCTGGGGTCGATACTGTAATGAATCTGATAAGGGCTGCGCTGGGCTATGACTAAGAACAGCCGAGAGGCGGGATTTATTAACAGAAACCGTCCCAAAAGCGCCTTCCCCGTGAGGCCTATGCTATTCGTCTTTTTTGTCCTGCTGGTGCCGGCGGCTTATGCTCTGAAATATTTTTCAACATTTCACCCGGAAAAGGTTGAAAACTATTACAGTCTGGGCGTTTACAGAACAATCTCTTCCGCCGTATCGAGTTACTTTAGGCTGTTTCCCTTTTCCTGTGCCGAAATCATGCTTTATGAGCTGATAATCTTAGCTGTGTTTCTTATAGCCGTCATTATAAAAAGGCTGGTTGTGGGGGACCGCCGCGCCGCGCTGAGAATTGCAGCTTTTATGCTGTTTGTGCTTTCATCCATGTATTTTCTGTTTACGGTAATGTGGGGGCTAAACTATAACAGACTGCCTCTTGAAGAGAGCCTCCATTATAAAACCGGAAAACCAACGGCCAGCGAACTTGCGGACGCTCTGTTAAAAGAAACTGACGCCATCAACTCGCTCTGCGACAAAGTAAATTACGACAGCAACGGCCACTCATATTACCCGGGCGGTTTTAAGAAGATATCCGCCAACGTAAACGATGCTTATTTGGCCTTGCAGAAGTCGGGCGAAAACTATAGAAAGCTCTTTTCCGGGGCGATACCGAGGCCGAAGGGGATTTTGGCCTCAAAGCTCCTTTCATACACCGGCATCGAGGGTATATTTATACCTTTCACCTGTGAGCCGAATGTGGATACTGACCTGCCGGCATTTGTACTGCCCTTTGACGCCGCTCATGAAAGCGCGCACCTAAAGGGCTTCGCGAGGGAACAGGAGGCCAATTTCGTCGCATATTTGGCCGGAATCAGCAGTCCCGACCCTTATTTTCAGTATTCAGCCCATATGGAAGCATATATATATCTTTCAAATGCACTTTTTGAAACAGATGTTGAGGCACTAAAAAAAGTCGCCCCATTGATTGACAAGCGCGCTGTCAGCGACTTTGAGTATTATAGCAACTATGTAACCGCGCATGAGTCGACTGCCTCGGAAATATCAAACAAGGTAAACGATACTTATTTAAAATCACAAGGGCAGCAGGGCGTTATCACCTATAATATGTTTGTTACCCTGCTTATTGAAAAGTACAGAACAGAGAAATAATTTAAGAGGCATTTGACTGCCCGCGAATGGGGCTGTCCGTGCCTCTTAATTTATATGCGTAAATCATGGCGGCTGCTGAGAATATCATGGTTTGCGCCACTAAAAAAATATTTATAAAAATTAAAAAAACTGTTGCAATAGGAAGAATATTATGATATGATATATAAGCGCGCTCTTCTAAGTGCGCAGAGATGCGATGAAGCGGGAGGTTGCCGCCTTGAGCGGGTAATTTCCGTAGAGTATGTCCGATTTTAAACCGGGCGACACCATATTGGGCATAGTGCTACTGCGCTTTATTGCGCAGGCATTGTGTGGCGACGTTTGCCTTTCCCCGGATAAGTTTGCCCCGACAGACTGTCCGGTTTTTTAAATGTCCGGTGAAGAAACACCCGGATGTGTGTTAGGTTTTTAAACGGAGCCTGCCCCGCCTGAGCAAATTCCGAGGAGGCGATCCAAGATGGCAGTAAAAGAAAAGATCAGAATCAGGCTTAAGAGCTACGATCATCAGCTTGTTGATCAGTCGGCAGAAAAGATTGTCGAGACAGCCAAGCGCACTGGCGCGAGGGTTTCGGGACCCATACCGCTTCCGACCAAAAAAGAGGTCGTTACAATTCTCCGCGCTGTTCACAAGTACAAAGACAGCCGTGAGCAGTTTGAGATGCGCACACATAAGAGGCTTATCGATATCTTAAGGCCGTCGAACAAGACTGTTGAGGCGCTCATGGGCCTCGAGCTACCCGCCGGAGTAGAAATAGAGATAAAGCTCTAATTTCTCGGCAGGTCAAGTTGGCTTGAAAAAGTCAACCAATAACCAGAGGAGGTAGGAAAATTGAAAAAAGGAATCATTGGAAGAAAGATCGGCATGACCCAGCTTTTCGATGATAATGGCAACGTCGTGCCTGTCACCGTTATAGAAGCCGGCCCCTGCACGGTTGTCCAAAAGAAAACCGTTGAAACTGACGGCTACAACGCGGTGCAGTTGGGATTCGGGGATGTCTCCGAAAAGCATGTTACGAAACCTCTTAAAGGGCACTTTGATAAAGCCGGAGTTGCTCCGAAGAGGGTTCTCAGGGAGTTCCGCCTTGACGATGTTGATTCACTGAATGTCAAGGATATTATCAAGGCCGACGTATTCGCCGTAGGCGATCGTGTCGACGTTGTAGGAATCAGCAAAGGTAAAGGATTTGCAGGCGTAATAAAGCGCTGGAATCAACACAGGTTAAAGATGACTCACGGTACCGGCCCTGTTCACCGTGAAGTCGGCTCAATGGGAGCCAACAGCGACCCGTCCAGAGTATTTAAAGGCAAGAAAATGGCTGGCCATCTCGGAGCCGAGAGGGTCACAATCCAGAATCTTGATGTTGTCAAGGTTGACGCGGAAAATAACCTTATTGCGGTCAAGGGTGCCATTCCTGGGCCAAAGGGCGGAATCGTGACTATAACCGACAGCGTTAAAAAGGCCTAAGGGAAGGAGGATGCACAATGCCTAAAGTGGCAGTTTTAAATATGGCCGGTGAAAACGTCGGCGAGATTACACTCTCCGATGCAGTATTCGGCATAGAACCAAACACATCTGCTATGCACGCGGCAGTAGTCAACTACCTTGCCAACCAGAGGCAGGGAACCCAATCCACTCTTACTCGCGCCGAAGTATCTGGCGGCGGACGCAAGCCGTGGAGACAGAAGGGAACTGGTCATGCAAGACAAGGCTCAACTCGTGCCCCGCAATGGAGACATGGCGGTGTAGCCCTCGGTCCTAAGCCGCGTGATTACAGCTATACTATCAACAGAAAGCTCAAGAGGCTCGCTCTCAAGTCAGCTCTGTCCTCAAAGGTTGCTGATAACGAGATTAAAGTTCTCGATAAAATAGAGCTTGATGAGTACAAGACCAAGAAGATTGTCGATATGCTGAACGCCATCGATTCAGGCAAAAAGGTTCTTATTGTTCTGCCTGAAGTTGATGAAAAGGTCGTTGTCAGCGCGCGCAACATTCCTGGTGTTAAGACTACAATAGTAGGTAGCCTCAATGTTTACGACATACTCAACTGCGATACTTTTGTCGTTCTTAAGGATGCCGTAACCGCCATCGAGGAGGTGTACGCATAATGGAAAGAACAGCACAGGATATAATCATTCGCCCGATCATCACAGAAAAGAGTATGGCCGGAGTCGCAAATAAAAAGTACACTTTCCGCGTTGCCACGGATGCCAATAAGATCGAGATTGCAAAAGCAGTTGAAGAACTCTTTGGTGTCAAGGTAGCAAAGGTTAACACCATCAATGTCAGAGGCAAGGCCAGGAGAGTTGGCAGATTTACTGGTTATACGCCAAAGTGGAAAAAAGCTATTGTTACTCTCAAGCCCGACTCAAAGAGCATTGAGTTCTTTGAAGGCATGGCATGATGAAGGCCTAAAAAAAGGAGTGATACCAAATGGCTATAAAGTACTATAAACCGACCACTCCATCAAGGCGGAACATGTCAGTTCCTACCTTCGAGGAGCTTACGAAGACAAAACCGGAAAAGAGTCTGCTTGTCAGCCTTTCCAAAAAGTCGGGTCGGAATAATTACGGAAGAATTACCGTACGCCATCGCGGCGGCGGCAACCGTGTCAAATATAGAATCATCGATTTTAAACGCAACAAGACAGATATGCCGGCTAAGGTTCTTTCGATTGAATATGATCCGAACCGCACCGCATATATTTCACTTGTTCAGTACGAGGACGGCGAGAAGCGTTACATTCTCGCGCCTTTGGGAATTAAAGCAGGCGATACGATTGTTTCTGGTGAAAGCGCCGACATAAGGCCGGGCAACTGCCTCCCGCTGAAAGATATTCCGGTCGGTACTTTTATCCACAACATCGAGCTTTATCCCGGCCGCGGCGGACAGATTGCCCGTGCAGCAGGAATCATGGCTCAGCTTATGGCAAAGGAAAACGGATACGCGCTTGTCCGCATGCCTTCAGGTGAACTTCGCAACTTCCTGCCGGAATGCAAAGCGACAATCGGTCAGGTCAGCAATATCGACCACGAGAATGTCAAGATCGGTAAGGCGGGAAGAAAACGTCATATGGGCTGGAGACCGACGGTTCGCGGTTCTGTTATGAACCCGAATGACCATCCGCACGGCGGTGGTGAAGGTAAAGCTCCTATCGGACGTCCGGGACCTGTTACCCCTTGGGGCAAGCCGACACTGGGTTACAAAACCCGCAAGCATTCCCTGCCGTCTGATAAGTTTATTGTTAAGCGCCGTAACGGTAAATAAGCCAGCGGAATAGCCCAATAAGGCGGTTGAAAGGAGGAACCACAAATCAATGAGCAGAAGCCTTAAAAAAGCCCCTTATGTTGAAGAAGCTCTGATGAAGAGGATTCAGGCCCTCAACAAAACCGGCGAAAAACGCGTTCTGAAAACTTGGAGCCGCGCTTCGACTATATATCCGGAATTTGTGGGTCATACGATAGCCGTTCACGACGGCCGCAAGCATGTCCCGGTCTACATTACCGAGGATATGGTTGGCCACAAGCTTGGAGAATTTGCCCCGACAAGGACGTTCAAAGGTCACTCGGGTTCAAAAGTCTCTAATACGGGCAACTAAGTGACCGAAAGGAGGATAATCGATGCAAGCAGCGGCACATTTAAGATATGCACGCATATCTCCGCGCAAGGTTCAAGTTGTTCTTGACCTTATTAGAAATAAACCGGCCAATGTCGCAGCAGCAATTTTGCAACATACTCGCAAGGCTGCCAGCGAGCCGCTTCTAAAGCTTTTGAAATCGGCAATGGCTAACGCCGAGAATAATCACGGCATGGACGTTGCAAACTGCTACGTTTCCAAGTGCTTTGTTTGTCCCGGCCCGACGCTTAAAAGAATCCGGCCGAGAGACCATGGACGCGCGTTCCAAATATTGAAGCGTACTTCCCATATTACTCTCGTGCTTGAGGAAAGGGAAAACTCATAAGAGGAGGTACAGTATGGGCCAGAAAGTTAATCCCCACGGGCTGAGAGTGGGTGTTATAAAGAACTGGGACTCCAGATGGTTTGTTAAAGATAGCAACTTCGGCGATACACTCGTTGAAGATTATAATCTGAGAAAGTTCCTCAAGAATACACTTTACTCGGCTGGTGTACCGCGCATAGAGATTGAGCGTGACGCATCCCGCGTACGCCTTTTCATCCACTGCGCGAAGCCCGGCATGGTTATCGGCAAAGGTGGCGCCGAGATTGACAAGCTCCGCGCGCAATGCGAAGCTATGCTCAAGAAACCGGTGTCTATCAACATCGTTGAAGTTAAAACACCTGATACCGATGCACAGCTGGTCGCCGAGAATATTGCAGCACAGCTTGAAAAGCGCATTTCATTCCGCCGTGCTATGAAACAGGCAATCGGCCGCGCAATGAAGCTTGGTGCTAAAGGTATAAAAGTCGCTGTATCGGGTCGTTTGGGCGGCGCCGAAATTGCTCGTACAGAGCATTACCATGAAGGGACAATTCCCCTTCAGACGCTTCGTGCGGATATCGATTATGGATTTGCCGAAGCAAAGACGACCTACGGCCGCATAGGCGTAAAGGTTTGGATCTATAAGGGCGAAGTCCTGCCCGAGGTCAAAAAGACGACCCGCAGGGAAGGAGGAGCGCAATAATGCTGATGCCCAAAAGAGTTAAGTATCGCCGTGTGCAAAGGGGCCGTTTGACCGGCCGCGCAACCCGCGGTACTGAGATAAATTATGGTGAGTACGGCCTTGTCGCTCTGGAACCGGCGTGGATTACAGCCAACCAGATTGAGGCAGCTCGTGTTGCGATGTCACGTTTCACAAAGCGTGGCGGCCAGGTTTGGATAAAGATATTCCCGGATAAGCCGATAACAGAGAAACCGGCTGAAACCCGAATGGGTTCCGGTAAAGGTTCTCCCGAATACTGGGTCGCGGTTGTAAAACCAGGCAGGGTTTTGTTTGAGATGGGCGGAATTTCAGAGGAAGACGCTCGCGAAGCAATGCGCCTTGCGATGCATAAACTGCCTATAAAGTGCAAGTTTATCAAAAAGGAAGAAACGGGTGGTGAGCAGTAATGAAGGCAAAGGAGATAAGAGAACTGTCGGCTGTTGAGCTTAATGATAAGCTCAAGGAGTTGAAAGCCGAGCTTTTCAACCTTCGCTTCCAGCATGCCATAAACCAGCTCGACAACCCGATGCGGATTGCGGCAGTGAAGAAGGATATCGCCCGTGTTAAAACAATAATCCGTGAATTGGAGCTTCAAGAGAAAGCGCAGCCGTAACGGAAGGGAGGATTACAGGTGGAAAGAAACCTTAGAAAAACTCGTGTCGGTAATGTTGTAAGCGACAAAATGGATAAGACCATTGTCGTTGCGATAGAAGACAACGTCAAGCACCCCCTTTACAAAAAGGTTGTCAAGCACACCCAAAGGTTTAAAGTTCATGACGAAAATAACGAGTGCAAAACTGGAGACAGGGTGCTGATTATGGAGACCCGTCCGCTGTCGAAAGATAAAAGGTGGCGTCTTGTAAAGATTCTCGAGAGGGCCAAATAAGGCTTTTTACACAGGGAAGGAGGAAGCACCGTGATACAACAGCAGACTTATCTTAAGGTCGCGGACAACACCGGAGCGAAAGAGCTTATGTGCATTCGCGTTCTGGGTGGTTCACGCAGGAAATATGCAAATATAGGCGACGTTGTGGTTTGTTCTGTAAAAAAGGCAACACCCGGCGGCGTTGTTAAAAAAGGCGATGTTGTTAAAGCGGTTATCGTACGCTCGGTAAAAGGCATTGGCCGTCCCGACGGAACGTATATTCGCTTTGATGAAAACGCTGCGGTTATAATAAGAGAAGATAAGACCCCGAGGGGCACCCGCATTTTCGGGCCGGTTGCAAGGGAGCTTAGAGAAAAAGATTATCTCAAGATTCTGAGCCTGGCTCCCGAAGTGCTCTGATTGGAGGTGCAAACCACGATGAAGAAGGTAAATAAGGTGCACGTCAAAAAGGGCGATACCGTAATGATTATATCTGGCAAAGACAGGGGCAAGAAGGGCAAGGTGCTCGAAGTCAGCCCGTCTGAAGGCAAGATCATTGTTGAAGGGCGCAACATGGTAACAAAGCATGTAAAGCCCCGCAAGATGGGCCAGGAAGGCGGCATTGTAAAGGCTGAGGGCCCGTTATACGCATGCAAGGTCATGCTTGTCTGCCCTAAATGCGGCAAGCCTACCCGTGTCGGTCACAAAGTGTTCGGCGACGGTACAAAGGCAAGAGTTTGCCGCCGCTGCGGCGACACTCTCTAATGCAATAAGGAGGATAGCTGATGGCCAGGCTAAGGGATTATTATAAAACCGAAGTTTCACCAGCCTTGATGAAGAAGTTCGGTTATAAGAGCGTCATGCAGATACCAAAGCTTGAAAAAGTCGTTATTAACGTAGGCTGTGGCGAAGCGCGTGACAACGCTAAGGTTATCGATTCCGTGATGAGCGATTTAGCTGCTATCACAGGTCAAAAGCCGGTCGTTACAAAAGCCAAAAAGTCCGTGGCAAACTTCAAAGTTCGCCAAGGCATGAACATCGGCGTTAAAGTAACGCTGAGACGGGATAAAATGTATGATTTCCTTGAAAAATTGTTCAATGTAGCTCTTCCGCGAGTCAGAGACTTCAGGGGTATCAACCCGAACTCATTTGATGGCAGAGGAAACTACTCATTGGGCCTTAAGGAACAACTCATTTTCCCTGAAATAGATTATGATAAAATCGATAAGGTCCGCGGTATGGACATTTCAATTGTCACAACCGCAAAGACCGATGAGGAAGCCCGCGAGCTGCTCACTTTGATGGGCGCGCCGTTCGCGAAGTAAGGAGTGAATGTTGTGGCCAAGACTTCTATGATAGTAAAGCAGCAGAGAACCCCGAAATATTCAACACGTAGATATAACCGCTGCAAGATTTGCGGTAGGCCGCACGCCTATCTCCGTAAGTTCGGGATCTGCCGTATATGTTTCCGTGAGCTTGCTTACAAAGGCCAAATACCTGGAGTGAAGAAGGCTAGCTGGTAATACACAGCAAAGGAGGTTCGACGTCATGCAAATAACTGATACAATCGCCGATTTTCTGACAAGAATTCGTAATGCTAATTCGGCTAAGCATGATACTGTCGATGTGCCCGCGTCCAACATGAAGAAAGCCATTGCGCAGATTCTTCTTGACGAGGGATATATCAAAGATTATCAAGTTATTGAAGACAACAAGCAGGGCATTATCAGGATTACACTGAAGTACGGCCCCAATAAATCGCAGGTAATAACGGGGCTGCGCAGGGTTTCAAAGCCCGGCCTCCGTATATATGCAAACTGTGAGGATATGCCGAAGGTCATGAGGGGCCTCGGTATTGCAATCGTCTCCACACCTAAGGGCATTATGACAGACCGTCAGGCCCGCAAAGAGCATGTTGGCGGCGAGATTCTCGCTTTTGTGTGGTAAGGGGGGCAGAGAGAGATGTCAAGAATAGGAAAGATTCCCGTTAAGATTCCTGATGGTGTTGATGTAAAGGTCGACGGGAATGTTGTTACCATAAAAGGTCCGAAAGGCACACTGACTAAGGAATTCCACAAGGACATGATTATAAAGTCAGAAGGCGGCGTGATTACTGTTTCCCGTCCGAGTGACGAGAAGTTTCATAAATCACTGCACGGCCTGACAAGAACACTTATCAACAACATGGTCGAAGGCGTTACAAAGGGCTTCTCAAAGGAGCTCGAGATTAACGGCGTCGGTTACAGAGCCGTTAAGCAGGGCAATAAGGTTGTCATGAACCTCGGCTTTTCGCACCAGGTTGAAGTTGCTGAAGTGCCGGGAATCAAGATAGATGTTCCAGCACCGAACAAGATTATAATTTCAGGCCCTGACAAGCAGCAGGTCGGCCAGTTTGCCGCAGAGCTGCGTGAGAAACGCCCGCCGGAGCCTTATAAGGGCAAAGGCATCAAGTATGTCGACGAGATTATCCACCGCAAGGAAGGAAAAGCCGGCAAGGGCGCTAAAGGTTCCAAGTAATTTAAGGAGTTGAATAAGCATGATAGTAAAACCTGACGGCAATAAGGCAAGGCTTAAGCGCCACAAGAGAGTGCGCGCTAAGATCAAAGGTACTGCCGAACGCCCGAGGCTGAATGTATTCCGCTCCCTCAATCATATTTACGCCCAGATAATTGATGATGAAAAGGGCGTAACGCTGGCTGCCGCTTCCACTTTGGACAAGGATATAAACGGTTACGGCGGAAACAAAGAGGCCGCGAAGAAAGTCGGTCTTGCAATTGCGAAAAAGGCTGCAGATAAAGGTATAACAACCGTTGTCTTTGACCGCGGTGGTTATCTATATCACGGCCGCATTAAAGAACTTGCTGAAGGTGCCCGCGAGGGCGGCCTCAAGTTCTGATTGAGGAGGGATAGCTTTGGCTCGTTATGAATCAACAACACCGGAAATGACCGAGAAAGTCGTTGCCATAAACCGTGTTTCAAAAACTGTTAAGGGCGGACGCATATTCAAGTTTGCTGCTCTTATAGTCGTGGGTGACGGCAAAGGCACCGTAGGCTTTGGAATAGGCAAAGCAAGCGAAGTTCCGGACGCCATCCGTAAAGGTATAGAAGATGCCAAGAAAAACCTCATAAAAGTTGCATTGAAGGGCACAACAATCCCGCACGAAGTTATAGGAAGTTATGGTGCGGGCAGGGTTTTGATGAAGCCGGCAGCTCCTGGTACTGGTGTTATCGCCGGCGGCCCGGTTCGTGCAGTTGTTGAGGCGGCAGGCATTAAGGATATTCGTACAAAAGCGCTGCGTTCCAACAATCCGTGCAACGTCGTCCGTGCTACCATGGAGGGACTGAAGTCTCTGCGCAGTGCGAGCCAAGTTGCCGCGATCCGCGGAAAGACTGTTAAAGAGATCCTGGGTTAAGGAGGGCTTATATTATGGCACAGCTTAATATAAAGCTCGTCAAGAGCTTGAACGGCAGGATTAAGAAGCACGTCGATACCGCGCATTCACTCGGCTTGCATAAAATCCGCGATGAGGTTACGCAGCCCGACAACGCTCAGACGAGAGGCAAGATTAAAGAGATTTCTTATCTTATTGAAGTCACGGAAGCTTAAAACAAGGAGGTGCGCAAAATGAAGCTCTATGAACTCGCACCTGCGGC
The DNA here is from genome assembly GCF_036762875.1 of [Clostridium] cellulosi. Lineage (NCBI taxonomy): Bacteria > Bacillati > Bacillota > Clostridia > Eubacteriales > Oscillospiraceae > Ruminiclostridium > [Clostridium] cellulosi. Next base: position 82,424 of record NZ_JBAIZF010000006.1, read on the forward strand.
CGGCTCAAGAAAAGCAGCTTTCCGCAAGGGACGCGGCATAGGTTCCGGCAACGGCAAGACCGCCGGCAAGGGCCATAAGGGCCAGAACGCGAGAAGCGGCGGTGGTGTACGTCCCGGTTTTGAAGGCGGCCAGATGCCGCTTGCAAGGCGCATACCGAAGCGCGGTTTTGTCAATATCTTTGGCAAAACATATTCAAATGTAAATGTTGAAGCACTTAATAAATTCGACGACGGAGCGGTTATTGACACCGAAGCACTCATTAAAGCAGGCCTTATCAAGAAGACACTTGACGGTGTAAAAATTCTTGGCAATGGCGATCTCAAAAAGAAACTCACCGTTAAGGCAAATGCCTTCTCCGCTGCCGCAAAGCAGAAAATTGAAGCCGCCGGCGGAAAGGCAGAGGTGATCTGAGATGTTTGAGACTTTCCGTAATGCGCTCAAGATACCGGATTTGCGGAAAAAGATGCTCTACACTCTGCTTGTCATCATAGCTTTCAGAATAGGTGCAGCAATACCTGTGCCATTTCTGGATTTAGCAAAACTAAAAACAGTTATGCAAGGCTCATCCAATACGCTTATGGGTCTTTTGGATACCCTGACCGGTGGAGCGCTTTCACGCGCGACGCTGTTTGCAATGTCAGTAACGCCTTACATTAACGCCTCTATTATCATTCAGCTTCTCGCGGTTGCAATTCCGCCGCTTGAGAGGCTGATGAAAGAGGGAGAAGTGGGACGCAGGAAAGTTGCACAGATAACAAGATATACCACCTTGGGCCTTGGCCTTTTGCAAGGCTTTGCCTACTACTTCTACCTCAGAACCAGTGGTGTACTTGTATATGACAGCGGCTTTGCTGGTGTTTGGGCGGCCATTGTTATCGTAGCGTCATTCACCGCTGGTGCAACGCTTATGATGTGGCTTGGTGAACGCATCAATGATAACGGCGTCGGTAATGGTATATCAATTCTTCTTTTTGCGGGTATCATAAGCCGCGGACCGGCTATTGCCGGCACAATGCAGAGGTATTGGACGTTAGGCGGAAAATACTATGTGTTGGTACCTGTCGTGGCGATACTTTGCATTGTAGTTATCGCGGCTATCGTATTTATGAACGCCGCGGAGCGCAGAATTCCGGTACAGTACGCAAAGCGTGTAGTAGGTAGAAAAATGTACGGCGGTCAAAGCACATTTATTCCGATAAAGGTTATCATGTCCGGCGTTATGCCGATAATCTTTGCGGTATCAATAGTGAGTCTTCCACAGATGATTACAATGTGGACGCCGCCGAATTCATGGTGGTATAAATTCTATACAACATGGCTCAGCTCAACTTCTGCAATATATGCTATATCCTATTTTATTCTTATCATCTTATTTAACTTTTTCTATGTCTCGATTCAGTACAATCCTCATGAGATGGCGAATAACCTGAAAAAGAACAACGGTGGCATTCCGGGTATCAGACCTGGAAAACCGACTTCCGATTATATTCAGCGCTGTCTTTCAAGGATTTCGTTTATCGGTGCTATTTTCCTCGGCATTGTCGCCATTGCGCCGATAATCCTCGCCACAACCGCAGGCATGGACATTTCACTCGGCGGTACAACGCTGTTGATTATTGTCGGTGTTGCGCTTGATACGGCGAAGCAACTTGAATCGCAGATGATGATGAGACATTACAAAGGTTTTCTTGAATAAGAAAATGGAGGGGCGCAATTTATGAATCTTATATTTCTTGGAGCGCCCGGCGCCGGTAAAGGTACGCAGGCTGAAAGAATCTGCAAGCACCTTGGAATAGTTTCCATATCCACAGGAAACATAATCCGTGAAGCCCTGCGCAATGGCACGGAACTTGGCAAAAAAGCTAAGTCATATATGGATGCCGGAAAGTTGGTTCCCGACGAAATTGTAATCGACATCATCAGAGAACGCTTAAAACAAGATGACTGTAAAAATGGCTTCATATTGGACGGTTTTCCCCGCACAGTGCCTCAGGCTGAAGCACTCGATAAAATGGGCGTAGTCATCGACAAAGTTATTGAAATTTACGTTTCCGATGAGAAGATTATGGAACGTATGTCAGGACGCAGAGTATGTGAAATCTGCGGCGCATCCTATCATGTAGAATTTAAACCTCCAAAAAATGGCGTGACATGCGATTATGACGGGGGCAAGCTCGTCAGGCGCAAGGACGATGAGCCCGAAACCGTTAAGGAGAGGCTGCGTGTTTACCATGAGCAGACCGAGCCCTTAAAGGATTATTATGAGAAACAGGGCAAATTGTATATCGTTGAAGGCCAGGATAAAATCTCCGACACGACGCGTTATACAATTGAAGTCCTGGAAAGCTAAAGAAGGCAACAGCAATGATTGTGCTCAAAAATTCACATCAGCTGGCAAGGATGAAGGAAGCCGGTGCTATTTCGGCAGACGCTCTCCAGCTGGCTGGCAGCCTGATTGAGCCAGGCATTACTACGGCGGAGATCGACAATATCCTGAGGGAGTTTATATTGAAACAGGGCGCAAAACCGTCGTTTCTGAATTATAACGGTTATCCAGCGTCCGCATGTATTTCCGTAAACAACGTGGTTATTCACGGGATTCCGGGAAAATATAAACTGAAAAGTGGCGATATTGTCAGTGTCGATGTGGGAGCATTTTATGAAGGATTCCACGGAGACAACGCTGCGACATTTCCATGCGGCCAAGTGTCTGAAGAGGCCCAGCGCCTTATTGACACGACCCGAGAGTGCCTTTATAAAGGCATCGCAGCGGCGCAGGCCGGAGCAAGGCTTGGTGATATCGGCCATGCAATTCAGCAATATGCCGAGGACCGTGGATATTCAGTTGTCAGACAATATATCGGGCATGGAGTCGGAAGGAACATGCACGAGGAGCCGGATGTCCCGAATTACGGCAGACCCGGCCACGGACTGAGACTGATACCCGGTATGACGATTGCAATTGAGCCAATGGTAAACGCAGGTGGCCCCGCTGTCAGAACCATGCCGGACGGTTGGACAGTAAAAACCTGCGATGGCAAGTTATCGGCTCATTTTGAGCACACAATCGCCATTACTGAGGACGGACCCGTAATTTTGACAACACCGTCACAGGAGAAATAGTAAGTGGAAATAAAAGTAGGCACGGTGGTTCTATCAACCGCTGGGCACGATAAGGGCGGAGTTTTTGCTGTCATCGGTTTTACGGACGGAGATATCGCACTAATTGCCGATGGGAAAAGAAGAAAGCTTGAAAAACCGAAGAAGAAAAAGCTTAAGCATCTTAAGCCGTTAGGCATATTGGAGCAGAATATTCCGACGCAGACGAATAGGCAGCTCAAAAAAGCGTTAATGGAATTTAACGCACGGGGCGGCCATGGGAGGTAATATTGCTTGTCTAAAGAAGATGTAATTGAATTAGAGGGTACCGTTGTAGAGGCACTGCCAAACGCAATGTTTCAGGTAGAACTGCCAAACGGGCACACCATACTCGCGCATATTTCAGGCAAGCTGCGTATGAATTATATACGCATCCTGCCGGGCGATAAGGTTACAGTTGAGATGTCGCCTTATGATTTGACAAGAGGTCGCATTACATGGCGTTCAAAATAAGCCGTGTTACGATCGCATTTCTATGTTACGGCACAGCCGTAAAGGGGGTTTTCGTATGAAAGTCAGACCTTCCGTTAAGCCTATTTGCGAGAAATGCAAAGTCATTAAGCGCAAGGGGCGTATAATGGTTATTTGTGATAACCCAAAGCATAAACAGCGCCAAGGCTGATGGCGTTTACCTTAAAATCTGGAGGTGCAAAGAAAGATGGCGCGTATTTCCGGTGTTGACCTGCCAAAAGAAAAAAGGGTTGAAATCGGTTTAACCTACATCTACGGTATAGGCCGTCATACAGCAAACGAGATTCTTGCAGCTACCGGCATAAATCCCGACATCCGTGTCAAGGATTTAACTGAAGAGCAAGTATCAGCGCTTCGTGAATATATAGACAAGAACTATACCATCGAGGGTGATTTGAGACGCAGAAATGCCCTCAACATTAAGCGTCTTATAGAGATTGGCTGCTATAGGGGCGTCCGTCACCGCAAGGGACTGCCGGTCAGAGGGCAGAGGACGAAGACCAATGCCCGTACCCGCAAAGGTCCTAAGAAGACTATAGCCAACAAGAAGAAATAAGTAAGGAGGGGTTGATGGATGGCCACGAAAGCACAAGCAAAGAAAACTACCGCTTCAAGAAAGCGCCGTGAGCGCAAGAACATCGAACGTGGAGCGGCTCATATCCAGTCCACCTTTAACAATACTATTGTCACTATAACCGATGTGCAGGGCAATTCCATTTCTTGGGCCAGCGCAGGAGGCCTCGGTTTCCGCGGTTCTAAGAAATCGACTCCTTTTGCGGCTCAGATGGCGGCTGAAACAGCAGCAAAGGCCGCAATGGAACATGGAATGAAAACTGTTGAGGTTTATGTCAAAGGCCCAGGTGCGGGCCGTGAGGCGGCAATACGCGCGCTGCAGTCAGCAGGTCTTGAGGTCAACATGATTAAAGATGTTACCCCGATTCCTCACAACGGCTGCCGCCCGCCGAAGAGAAGACGCGTATAACGCTAACGGAGGTGTTACACTGATGGCAAGATATACAGGCGCAGCCTGCAAGCTTTGCAGGCGTGAAGGCCAGAAGCTGTTCCTGAAGGGCGAAAGGTGCTATACTGACAAGTGCGCAATAGCCCGCCGCAGCTATGCTCCGGGCCAGCATGGTCAGGATCGCAAGAAAATGTCCGAATATGGGCTCCAGCTTCGTGCAAAGCAGAAGGCCCGCCGTTTTTATGGCGTGCTTGAAAGCCAGTTCAGAAATTATTTTGAAAAAGCTGAGTCAAAGCCAGGCATTACAGGTGAAAACCTGCTTCGCCTCTTGGAGCTGAGACTCGATAATGTTGTTTATAGACTCGGTTTTGCTTCTTCACACGCTCAGGCAAGACAACTTGTCCTGCATGGACATTTTACGGTGAACGGCCGCAAGACGGACATTCCGTCATATAGCCTGAAGGCCGGAGATGTAATTGAGTACAAAGAGAAGAGCCGCTCAAACGAGGCTATAAAGGCAATCGTTGAAGCGAATGCTTCACGTCCTGTCCCGAAGTGGCTCGAAGCTAACCATGAGAACTTCAGCGGAAAGGTTTTAAGTATTCCGAATCGTGAGGATATTGACCTTCCTGTCGAAGAGCATCTTATTGTTGAGTTGTACTCTAAGTAATTTGTCCGGCAAACTCTCGCAATTCCCAACCTATGGGGAAGTCAACACCGATGCAGGCGGATTAGCCGCCTGACCGTCAGGAGGGTTGTTTAGTGATTGAGATTGAAAAGCCAAAAATAGAAACAGCGGAGCTTTCACCAGATGGGTCATATGGCAGATTTGTTGTCGAGCCTCTTGAACGCGGATACGGTACGACACTCGGCAACAGTCTTCGCAGAGTGCTTTTGTCTTCACTTCCCGGCGTTGCGGTAACACAGGTGAAAATTGACGGCGTACAGCATGAATTTTCAACTGTTCCCGGCGTTAAAGAAGACGTTACTGAAATAATCCTTAACCTTAAAGGATTAACGGCAAAGCTTCACAGCGACGGCCCGAAAGTGGTTTATATCGACGCCGAGGGTGAATGCAAGGTTACCGCAGGAGATATCAAAGCAGACTCGGAAGTTGAGATACTTAACCCGAATATGCATATAGCGACTTTAGGCTCCGGCGCGAAACTTTATATGGAAATAACCCTCGACAAGGGACGCGGTTATGTAGCCGCGGAAAAGAACAAGCAAAACATGCAGCCTGCCATCGGAGTTATTCCAGTTGATTCTATTTATACCCCGGTTTTAAAGGTCAACTACACCGTAGAAAATACGCGTGTCGGCCAGATTACCGATTATGATAAGCTCACGCTGGAAGTCTGGACCGACGGCACGCTTTCCGCTAAGGAAGCGGTATCTATCGGAGCCAAGATTCTCAATGAGCATCTCAACCTGTTTATCGGCCTATGTGCTGAGACACAGTCGGCTGAGATTATGGTGGAGAAGGACGATAAGAGCAAGGAAAAGGTCCTCGAGATGACTATTGAGGAGCTTGACCTGTCGGTGCGTTCATTTAACTGCTTAAAGCGCGCCGGCATTAATACGGTTGAAGATCTTATCAACAAAACGGAAGAAGAAATGATGAAAGTTCGGAACCTGGGAAGAAAGTCGCTTGAAGAAGTTGTCAACAAGCTACATTCACTTGGTTTTGAACTCAAAAAGGAAGAAGATTAATTCCGCCTGCAACATGCAGTCAAAGGAGTGAATTCAGATGCCCGGAACCAGGAAGCTCGGGAAACCTACAGACCAAAGGCTGGCAATGCTGAGGGCGCTCGTTACTTTCCTCCTCGAAAAAGGCAGGATCGAGACTACCGTCGCAAGAGCCAAAGAAGTCAGGGCGATGGCTGAAAAAATGATCACTTTGGGTAAAGAGAATACTCTTCATTCAAAGCGTCAAGTTTTTGCTTTTGTCACTAAAGAAGCTGTGGCAAAAAAGCTGTTTGATGAGATTGCGCCGAAATACGCCGACAAGAACGGCGGTTATACACGCATTATCAAAACCGGCCCGCGCCGCGGTGATGCTGCCGAGATGGCAATCATCGAACTGGTTTGAGATTATAATAAATAAAGAGCCGTTCAGCAGCTTAGCTGGACGGCTTTTTGTATTAAGTATAAGTAAAATAAACGGACGCATGTTTATCAAGACATATAAAACAATGCTTGTTGCCGATAAAAAGTAAGATATGCCGTTTACAGAACAGCAGACTCATAGGCACAGGCGTTTGTGAAATGAATTAATATACGTCAAGTCCCGGAATGTTATTGAATTTGAGTTGGTATGCAATTATAATATAATATATGTGCACTCTTATATTTGCCAAATCAATTTTATATATAATTTGCAAGGTTGAAAGGCGGAAAAACAATGGCTGATAGCGGAAAAAAGAGATTGGTGGAAGCCATAACCCCGATGGATGAGGATTTTGCAAAGTGGTACACCGATATTGTAAAAAAGGCGGAACTTATTGATTATTCAAGTGTCCGCGGCTGTATGTATATACGCCCATATGGGTATGCCATCTGGGAAAATATCCAGCGCATACTCGACGGCATGTTTAAGGAGACCGGACACGAAAACGTATATTTGCCGATGCTTATTCCGGAGAGCCTTTTGAATAAGGAAAAGGAGCACGTCGAAGGGTTTGCACCTGAGGTCGCATGGGTAACCATGGGCGGCTCGGAGAAACTTGAGGAGCGCCTGTGCGTCCGTCCAACCTCTGAAACACTCTTCTGTGAGCTCTATTCTCATATCATACACAGCTATCGCGACCTGCCGAAACTGTATAATCAGTGGTGCTCGGTCGTAAGGTGGGAGAAAACGACCCGCCCGTTCTTAAGGACGCTCGAATTCCTGTGGCAGGAAGGGCACACAATGCACGAGACAGCAGAAGAGGCCAAGGAAGAAACAGAGCGCATGCTCAACATATATGCTGAATTCTGCGAAAAGTATCTTGCCATTCCTGTCATTAAAGGGCGCAAGACGGATAAGGAGAAGTTTGCGGGCGCGGAGGCGACTTATTCAATAGAGGCTCTCATGCATGACGGCAAGGCACTTCAGAGCGGAACTTCCCACTATTTCGGCGACGGCTTTGCCCGGGCGTTCGGCATCCAGTTTACCGGCCGCGACAACACCCTCCAGTATCCTTATCAGACATCATGGGGCGTCACAACACGCCTGATAGGCGCTATAATAATGGTTCACGGCGACGACAGCGGCCTTGTCCTGCCGCCGAAGATAGCACCCACACAGCTCATCATCATTCCAGTTGCAGCTCATAAGCCCGGCGTTGTCGATAAGGCAAAAGAGCTTGAAGCAAGGCTGAAAAAGGAATTCAGGGTAAAAGCGGATTATTCCGACAACTCGCCCGGCTGGAAGTATGCCGAGTATGAGATGAAAGGTGTTCCGCTGCGCCTTGAAATCGGTCCGCGCGATATAGAGAACAACCGCTGCATTCTTGTCCGCCGCGATAACCGCGAGAAAATCGAGGTATCGCTGGACGAGCTTGAAGCGAAGGTAAGAGAAACGCTTGACGATGTTCAGCAGTCTCTGTTCGATAAAGCGAAAGAACGCCGTGATAATATGACATATACCTGCACCGATTTGAATACGTTTATTGAGACGGCGCAAAACAAGCCCGGTTTTATCAAGGCAATGTGGTGCGGCGACGTGGAATGTGAAAACAAGCTCAAAGAGCTGGCGGGCGTAACTTCCCGCAATATACCTTTTGAACAGGAACATTTGTCCGATACCTGCGTTTGCTGCGGAAAGCCGGCTAAGCATATGGTATATTGGGGTAAGGCGTATTAAGATTAATTTGCAGTTGTGCTGTTTAAGACGGTGATTGAAGTGCCAATAAGCCATGTAGGGACAGAACCAATAGAAACGGAGCATCTTCTGCTTCGTCGGTTCGTGGAAAGCGATGCAAAGGACATTTTCAATAATTGGGCATCAGACCCGGAGGTAACTAAGCATTTGTCCTGGAAAACGCACAAAAATATTCGCACCACAAAAAAGGTTCTCAACAACTGGCTAAAGTTATATAAGAATCCTGATTTTTATCAGTGGGCTATTACTGTTAAGGGTACAGAAAGCCCTGTTGGGTGCATTAATATCCACACTGCCCATATCAAAAGTTGCGGCGAGGTAGGTTACTGCCTGTCAAGAAAGTACTGGAATAAAGGCATAATGACCGAATCTCTGAAAGCCGTAATAGATTTCGGATTTAACAGAATCGGTTTTGAAAGGATACAGGCTTATCATAAAATTGATAATGTGGCATCGGGACGCGTTATGGAGAAAGCAGGTATGGTGCAGGAGGGTATCTTGCGAAAATATGGGGAAGGCAGCGACGGAAGTCTGTACGACTGTGTAATGTATTCAATCACTAAATGAAGTTTTTCAATTAATTAATAGCTGATTAACAAAATCTTAACAAATTGGCACTATACTATAGACATACTTTAATTTCTCTTCTCCCATAATCCTTTATAGAATAACCCCCTTTTCCGGTTACAGCCGGGAAAGGGGATTTTTTTGCCTAACATAAAACTTAAAGTATGATAATAAATCAATCGGCGTCAGCCAAATGGTATTATAAGGCCCGTTTGCGAATTATAAGGGCATAAAAATCCCCTTTAGGGAACCTATTTAGACTCCCTAAAGGGGACAATTAATATCAGAAAAACGTAATCTGGCTTGTTTTGGGCAAATCTCCGAGGGCGCCTGCCTGTTCCAGCATTTCGATGACGCTCTTTGACGCCCCGCCGCGGGCTGACAAGTCGTCCTGTGAGATAAACGGGCCTTTTTCGCGTGCCGCCGCAATACTTTTTGCGACGCTGTCACCCAGCCCTTTGAGCGAATTGAGCGGTACGCGGATTTTTCCGTCCTCCACAAGGAATTTTGTCGCGTCAGACTTGTATATATCGACGGGCAGGAAACTTATGCCGCGGGCATAAGCCTCGTTTACAATTTCGAGGGTGGTGAAGAGGTCAAGCTCCTTCGCCGTTGCTTCTTTGCCCTTGTTTATAATCTCGTTCATCTTGGCCTTGACCTGTTCTTTGCCGCCCAGCACAATACTTGCGTCAAAATCGCCACCGCGGACGGTGAAATACGCGGCATAGTATTCGAGGGGGCGATAGACTTTGTACCAGCCGAGCCGTATGGCCGCGATGACATAAGCGGCAGCGTGTGCCTTCGGGAACATATATTTTATCTTCATGCAGGAGTCGATATACCACTGGGGTACATTGTGTTCCTTCATTTCATTGATATATTCCTCGGTCAGCAGTTTCGGCGCGCGGCCCTTACGCACTATCTCCATAATTTTAAATGCGTGCTTTGGCTCAACGCCTTTGTGCATCAGATATGTCATTATGCTGTCACGCGTTCCGACAACTTCGGATATTGTGCAGATACCGTTTTTGATAAGCTCCTGCGCGTTGCCGATCCATACATCTGTGCCGTGCGAAAGTCCTGATATCTGAAGCAAGTCGGAGAAGGTCTTGGGCTGTGATTCAATAAGCATCTGGCGCACGAATTTTGTGCCCATCTCCGGCAGCGAAAGCGTGCCGGTCTCGCTGCCTATTTCCTCCGGGGTTACCCCGAGGGGCTCTGTTGAGGTAAACAGCTTCATTACCTTGGGGTCGTTCATAGGAACAGACATAACGTCAATGCCTGTCAAATCCTCAAGGTGCTTGTAAAGCGTCGGCACATCATGGCCGAGAATATCGAGCTTCAGGATAGTGTCATGCAGAGAGTTGAAGTCAAAATGCGTTGTAATAATATCGGAATCCGGGTCGTCAGCGGGGTGCTGGACAGGTGTAAAGTCATAAATCTCGTAATCCCGCGGCACGACAATCATGCCGCCCGGGTGCTGGCCAGTAGTCCGCTTGACGCCGGTGCAGCCTTTTGCAAGCCGCAGCTCCTCCGCCTTGTGAAGCACTTTGCCCTTCTGTTCAAGGAACTTCAGGACGAAGCCATAGGCGGTTTTTTCAGCAACAGAAGCTATTGTTCCGGCGCGGAAAACATGCCCCTTGCCGAAAAGCACTTCGGTGTATTTGTGAGCAGTTGGCTGTTCCTCACCGGAGAAGTTAAGGTCGATATCAGGGGACTTGTCGCCGTCGAACCCGAGGAAGGTCTCAAAAGGTATATCGTGCCCGTTGCCCTCCAGCTTTTCGCCGCATTTAGGGCACATCTTTTCCGGCAGGTCGAAGCCGCTGCCGACGCTGCCGTCCGTGATGAATTCGCTGTATTTGCATTTTGGGCATACATAGTGCGGCGGCAGGGGATTGACCTCCGTTATGCCGGACATGGTCGCGACAAAGGAGGAACCGACGGAACCACGGGAGCCGACAAGATATCCGTCGCTCTCGGATTTTGCGACAAGTTTCTGCGCAATCATGTAAAGTACAGCGAAGCCATGCTTGATGATGGAGTCAAGCTCTCTTTGGAGCCGGTTTTTCACGATATCCGGAAGCGGGTCGCCGTAGATTTCCTTTGCCTTGTTCCATGTTATCCGCTGAAGCTCTTCGTCAGCCCCTTCAAGGGACGGAGGATAGTTGCCCTTTGGTATCGGGCGCACCTGTTCTATCATATCAGCGATTTTGTTCGGGTTTGTAACAACAACCTCATATGCCTTTTCCGGCCCGAGGTACTCAAATTCCTTGAGCATTTCCTCTGTGGTGCGGAAATAAAGGGGAGGCTGATTGTCCGCGTCAGTATAACCCTGGCCCGTCATCAGAATTTCGCGGAATACCTTGTCCTTTTCATCAATAAAGTGAACGTCGCCCGTCGCTACGACAGGCTTGCCCAGCTCTTCGCCGAGCCTTACAATCGTGCGGTTTATATCTTGAAGCGCCTTTTCGTCTTTGACCCTGCCCTCACGGAGCAAAAAGGCATTGTTTCCGAGGGGCTGTATTTCAAGAAAATCATAGAAAGAGGCGATTTTGCGCAGCTCGTTTTCAGGCTTTCCGTCCAGTATGGCGCGGAAGACTTCGCCCGCTTCGCAGGCGCTGCCGACCAGCAGTCCCTCGCGGTACTGCATAAGCAGGCTGCGCGGAATCTTAGGCTTTTTATAAAAATAGTCGAGATGGCTTTTTGAGATAAGCTTGTAAAGGTTTTTAAGCCCGACGGCGTTTTTCACCAGCAGAATCTGATGATATGAGCGCATTTTTTTGACATCTTCGCCGCATAATGCCCCGTTTATATCCTTTACTGATTTTACGCCGCGCTTTTGTTCAAGTTCAGTGAGCAGAATTTTGAAAATCTCGCCGAGTTCCCTTGCGTCGTCACAGGCTCTGTGATGATTGAACGGCGGCAGTTTTAAGTATTTTGCGACTATATTGAGCCTGTAGCTTTTCAGTTCTGGATAGAGCGTGCGGCATATCGGGATTGAATCTATATAGGTAAAATCACGCTTTATGCCGTTTCTTTCGAGGGCCGCGCGGATAAATCCTGCGTCAAATGCCGCATTGTGTGCCACCAAAGGCGCGTTGCCGCAGAACTCGAAAAATTTTTCGACCGCCTCTTTGTCAGAGGGGGCGTCTTTTACCATCTCGTCGTCAATGCCGGTGAGTTGTGTTATGTTTTCAGGTATATGGCGGCCGGGATTTACGAAGGTGTCGAATTCCTCAACAATTTCCCCGCCTTTTATGCGGACTGCGCCTATTTCGGTTATGCGGTCTTTCTCACGGGAAAGCCCTGTCGTCTCAAGGTCAAAAGCTATGAATTCTCCATCGAACGGCGTGTCGTCCTCACCAAATACAGCCGGCGCCATGTCATCGACAAAATAATTCTCAATCCCGTAAATGACTTTGATTTCCTTGCCGGACTTTTCGAGTTCTTCCCGGGCATTCATGGCATCCGGGAACGCCTGCGCCACGCCGTGGTCTGTTATGGCAATAGCCTTGTGACCCCATGCAGCCGCACGTTTAATATACTCTGCCGCTGGGGTTACAGCGTCCATAGAAGACATTGTAGTATGCAGGTGGAGTTCGACACGCTTTTGAGGTGCGTTATCGGTTCTGTCATCGATCTTTTTGACAGTGGAAATATCCAGCGCACGGATCGCTATTTCGCGGTCGTACTTGTCATAGGAAACGTCGCCGCAGACAAGTACAGTAACGCCGTTCTTTACCGCCTCGAGCAGCGGTTCGGCCTTTTTCTTATCCTGTATAACTTTTACCGTATTTGAAGAGGTGTAATCGGTTATATTGAAAGTGATTATGTATTTTGAGCCGTCGCGTGTTTCTCTTGAATCAAATGTAAAAACATCACCGCAGACGACCACCCGCCCTGACTCAAGCGTTACACTGTCGAGCCTTACAGGAGGCTTTTTGATTTCGCGCCCCAAAACGCATACCGCGCTTGAAGGGTCGAACTTGAGCCACTCAGGTGGCTGCGCAGTATAGGTTTTCGCTTTTTTCGGCGCTGTTTCCTTCTTTTCTGGTTTGCTTTCCTTTTTCGGCGCCGGTTTTTCTGGGGCGGAAACCTGCTGTTGGGGCAGCGGCTCCTCCCACGGTGGCAGTTGCTCTTTTTCCAGCTCAATAAATTCTATATTAAATTTCAGTCCGTACTGTTCCGCAATAAGACGCGATATCTCGCTGTCACAGTGGGACGATTTCAGTATATCGGCGCCGCCGTTTTTTAATTTTATGCGCAAGATATCGCCGTCAGCTTCACATTCGCTGCCGTTGAAGAAACCGTTTATTGTGGCGATAGACGCTTTAAGCTGTTCGATAACTTCAAAAAAGCTCCGTTCACAGAAAAGCGAGCTGTCATATCGCGGATATATTTTTATTGCATTAAGGCCATAGGCCTTTGCCACATCAATTTCATATTGATGGAGGAGCGAAAAAGGGATTATTTTGTCAAACTCTGCGGTAACGTCTATCTGCCTGTCCTCGCGGGAGATCGACATCTCGAGAATCTTTGTATTGTTGAGAATCTCTGCTGTTTCACCTTTCGGTGCTGCCTTGACGAAGATTTGAGGAATGCTCTTGCTTTCCGCCATTTATGTACTCCTTAGAAAAGGGAAAATTTAACGTTAAAACTCGTCGATTGCCTTGCTGATATCTTCCCACTTAAACCCGTTGCGTGAAAGCGCCGCCATGGCGCGGCGGCGAACCTTTTCGTCTTCTTTCCACTGCGGGTATTTTTTCGACAAAAACTTGATAATCCTATCAACTGGGTCCGATTCTGCGTTTTCTATGGCGCAGAGGGCCGTTTCGCGGTCGATGCCGCGCTTGGTCATTTCAAAAAGCGCACGAGCTTCGCCCATGAGCCGCCTGTCGAGCAACTCATGGGCTAACTTTTCAGCGTATTTGGTATCATCAATAAGGCCAAGCTCTTCCATATGTTCAACGGCCTTTTCGGCCCGTTCTTCACCGACTGTGCGGATGAGTTTCCGGCGCAGTTCTTCCTTTGAATGGTCGCGGTATGACAGGATGTTCATGGCCCTGTCGTTGGCGGCCCTGTCGCCAGCTATGCTGGCAAGTTTTTCGAGCTGGCTCTGCGTTATCTCGTCGCCTTCTGAAAGACAAGATTCCGCAAGCGTGCGCGCGTCAACTGAAAGAGCATATTTACCGTCTATGTAAACGGCATATCGCTTGTTTTTCTGGAGCTTTATGTTTGTTATAATCATCTTTCAAATCAAATGTCGTCGGCCTCAATATCTATGCTTTTTGATGTTGCTGCTTTTGATTCCTGCACTTTCAGCGGAGCGGGTTCAGTGGCAGCTTTAAATTTGATGTTTTTAAAAGCAGAATTAAGTTTGTCGGCGTTGCTGCGGACTTTTGCTTCAAGTTCATTCCTAAGCTTTTCGTCGTTTCTGAGCAGTTGAATGACGTTTTCACGGCCCTGTCCAAGCCTGTTCTCGCCATAAGAGAACCATGAGCCGCTCTTTTGCACGATATCGAGCTTTACAGCCAGGTCAAGTATTTCGCCTTCTTTTGAAATACCTGTACCATACAAAATATCGAATTCAGCTTCCTTGAAAGGAGGCGCAACCTTGTTCTTAACTACACGGGCACGTGTATGGGACCCGATTACCTCGGACCCAACCTTTATAGCTTCCTGACGTCTCACGTCTATGCGGACTGAGGCGTAAAATTTCAGTGCGCGTCCGCCGGTTGTAACTTCGGGATTGCCGTAAACAACGCCAACCTTTTCACGGAGCTGGTTTATGAAAATCGCGACGCACTTTGACTGTGCGAGGACGCCGGCGAGTTTGCGCAGCGCCTGGGACATGAGCCTTGCCTGAAGCCCCACGTGGGAGTCGCCCATTTCGCCTTGAATCTCAGCGCGGGGGACAAGTGCCGCGACCGAGTCGATTACGATAACGTCAATGGCATTGCTCCGGACGAGCGCTTCGGCGATTTCAAGCGCCTGTTCTCCGGTATCCGGCTGTGATACCAGCAGTGAGTCAACATCAACCCCGAGGTTCTTGGCATAAACGGGGTCAAGGGCATGCTCCGCGTCAATGAATGCCGCTTCACCGCCTTGTTTCTGTGCTTCTGCGATTATATGCAGTGCAACGGTTGTTTTACCCGAAGATTCCGGGCCGTATATTTCGACGATACGGCCTTTCGGTACGCCGCCTATGCCGAGAGCAAGATCCAGCGACAGTGAACCTGTTGAAATGGCCTCAACATTCATTGCCGCATTTTGGCCGAGTTTCATCACTGCGCCCTTTCCAAACTGTTTTTCAATATTTGCGATAGCGGTTTCAATTGCCTTTTGCTTGTCAGATAATTTCTTGTCATCAAGCTTTTTTTTGTCGTTCATTTTTACCCTCCATGCCGTTTCAGACGGCTTTAAAATATATAAAACGCGCAGTGCTTTGTGTCCATGGTTATCATAATTAATTATATATTATAGGTGGCTAAATTGCAATCAAAAGGAAAGTGTGTAATTTTGTCTGAGACTGCCTTTATTGCTCAGATAATGCTTTAGTGTTTCTGCATCACTGCAGTGGTTTAGCGCCTCACTGGTAGAAATCTTGCCGTCCATTACAAGACGGCTGAGGCAATAATCCATAGGTATCATGCCGTCCTTTATGCCGTTCTGCATGACCGTTGCAATCTGGTAACATTTGTTTTCGCGTATCAGATTGCGCACTGCGTCATTGACAATCAGCAGCTCAAATGCTGCGACCCGCCCTGTTCTTGATTTGTTCAATATGAGCTGCTGTGTTAAGATACCTTGCAGAACTGAAGCAAGCTGCATACGTATCTGTTGCTGCTGATGGGGCGGAAACATGTCGACTATGCGGTCAACGGTTTGTGCTGCGCCCATAGTGTGGAGGGTTGAAAGTACAAGATGTCCGGTTTCTGCGGCAGAAAGAGCCGTCGAAATGGTCTCAAGGTCACGCATCTCACCGACAAGGATTACGTCGGGGTCCTCACGCAATGCGCTGCGCAGCGCATCGGAAAAGCTTGACGTATCGTCGCCGACCTCCCGCTGGTTTATAATGCTTTTGTTGTGTTTGTGGAGGTATTCAATCGGGTCCTCAATCGTCAGCACATGACAGCGTTTGCTGCGGTTTAAATAGTCTACCATGGCGGCGAGGGTTGTGGATTTGCCACTGCCAGTCGGCCCGGTGATAAGAATGAGCCCGTGGGGCTTTAGGACGAATTCCTTGAGCATTGAGGGAAGACCGAGGTCGTCAATCGTCGGCATCTCCTGAACGAGTATGCGCACAGCGGCAGAATAGCTGCGGCGCTGTTTAAAAACATTAACACGGAAACGCCCTTTTTTGGGAATTACATATGAGAAATCAACCTGTCCCTTTGTCTCGAGAACCTTTGCTTGGGCGGGTGTCATCATCGAAAGAACAATATCACGGGTTTGCTCGGGCGTGAGCGGCGGCACGCCTTCAAGCGGCTGAAGCTGGCCGTTTATGCGCACCATCGGAGGAACGGCTACGGTTATATGCAAATCAGATGCATTCATAGCCATTGCTTTGAGCAAAAAATCTTCAAGACTTGACATTTAAAACATCTCCTTAAATCTAATTATTCATCGGCTATGTTATAGGTAACTTTCAGCATTTCCTCAATTGTCGTCGTACCATTTTTGACAAGTTCTGCACAGTTTTGGCGGAGGGTGGTCATGCCTTTTTGCACAGCATACTCGCGAAGCTCGTCCGATGTCGCGCCATAGCTTATGAGTATGCGGGCATTTTTGTCAACGGGCATTATTTCATGTATGGCTGTGCGCCCCTTGTATCCCATGTAGTTGCAGAAAGCACAACCCCGCCCTTTCCATAACTTTTCGCCGGGGTTGAGTCCCAAAATCTCCGCCTCGTGAGGTGACGGATCATAAGCGGTTTTGCACCGCGGGCAGATATTGCGCACAAGGCGCTGGGCGATAACGCCGACGACAGCGGAAGAAACAAGATAAGGCTCTATTCCCATGTCGATAAGCCTTGTCATGGTCGAGGGCGCGTCGTTGGTATGAATCGTTGAAAGCACAAGATGTCCGGTTATAGCGGCTCTGACAGCCATTCTGGCGGTCTCGGTGTCGCGTATTTCGCCAACCATTATGATATCGGGGTCTTGTCTCAGGATTGAACGCATGCCAGAGGCAAATGTAAGCCCCGCCTTTGCGTTTACCTGAACCTGATTGATTCCAGGCAACTTATATTCTACAGGGTCCTCGACTGTTATAATATTTACGCCGGGCTGATTGAACTCCTTGAGTATGGAATAAAGGGTGGTGGTTTTACCGCTGCCGGTGGGGCCGGAGACAAGGATAATGCCGTTTGGGCTTTTTATTAAGCGTTCAAATATTTCAGCGTTTTTTTCGCTAAGTCCGAGCTGGCTTTTGGAAAACAGAACGCCAGTGCCGCCGAGAATGCGGATAACAAGTTTTTCGCCGTTGACCGTTGGCATTATGGAAAGCCTTAAATCTACAGGGCGGCCGTCAACTACGGTTTCAATCCTGCCGTCTTGGGGCAGTCTGCGCTCCGCAATATTCATTCCGCTCATAATTTTGAATCTTGTAATGACTGCATTGTGGGCACCGCCGGCAAG
The DNA here is from genome assembly GCF_036762875.1 of [Clostridium] cellulosi. NCBI lineage: Bacteria > Bacillati > Bacillota > Clostridia > Eubacteriales > Oscillospiraceae > Ruminiclostridium > [Clostridium] cellulosi. The sequence continues at coordinate 100,087 of NZ_JBAIZF010000006.1, forward strand.
CGTCATCTGGTTCTGTAAAACGCCGTCGACCCTGACGCGCACGCGGGTAGTCTTTTCCATAGGCTCGATATGTATATCGCTTGCCCCGAGCTTTACCGCCTGCTGAATGATGGAATTGACCAGCATGACGACAGGGGCATTGTCGATTCTTTCATCAATTTCTCTAAAACTGCCGCCGGTATTTTCAACCGTGAATTCGCGGTTCAACACCTCGGCCGCGTCTTCGGCTTGTTTTTTGCTATAGTATCTCCCGATAGCGTTTTTTATGGCCGACGGGGCGGCGAGGACGGCCTTTATCTCCAAGTTGGTTGCGAGCTTTAGGTCATCAAGTGCGTAAAAGTTCATTGGGTCACTGGTGGCGACAGTGAGTGTTTTATCATCTGAGGCGATTGGTATGACGTTATATTTTCTTGCAAGCTCTTCTGATATCAAGGCGGGAGCGGCGTTATCAATACGTGTCTCGCTGAGGTCGATGAAGGGGACTTTAAAGCGCGTTTCGAGCGCCTTCATCAGTTCATTTTCGTCTATAATGCCGGATTCGACGAGGATGTCGCCGAGTTTTTTGCCGTTTTGCTTTTGCAGGCTGAGTGCATCCTCGAGCTGCTCTTGAGTTATCAGCCCCGAATCGAGCAGAGCTTGTCCAAGCGGTATGTTCTTAACGGCCATACATTTATCACCCCCACAGTATTAACTGAATAAAGATAAATAAAACCTAATCAATGAGTCGCCAAAGAACATTGAAATGACCATGCCGAGGGATAGGAACGGTGCAAAAGGAATAGGGGACTTGCCGTCCTTTTTCGTAATAAGCATATAAACAAGGCCAAAAACAGCGCCAGTTACAAACGCGATAAAAAGGGCGAGAAGGGAATGTTGCCATCCGAGAAAGAGGCCGGCGGCAAAGGCAAATTTCACGTCGCCTCCGCCCATGCCGCCGCGGCTGACAAGGGCAATAACTAACAAAGGCAGCCCGCAGGCGAATATGCCTATGAGTTTGCCATAAAGCGGGGAAGAATTGTCGGCTATGCAGTTGAGCGCACCGACCACCAAAAGGTATATGACAAGGCCATTCGGTATTGTTTTTGTATCAATATCGATAAACGATAAAACGATAAGGCCGGAGATAAAAGCAAATGCTGTGAGCGTTTTAAATGAATACCCGAATATATAAAAAGCGCTTATCCACAGCCCCGTATTCAGAAGCTCAACTAACGGATATCGTATACTAATTTTGGCTTTGCAGTGTCTGCATTTTCCACCGAGAAAAATAAAGCTGAACACCGGTACAAGGTCAATTGGTTTGAGGGTTGTGCCGCATGACATGCAGTGAGAGCGGCCAAATACGATGGGCTCTTTTTTTGGTATGCGATATATGCAAACGTTTAAAAAACTGCCGAAAACAAGGCCCAAAAGCACCGTAAAGATGCCATATAACATATGTAAAGGCATATGATACACCACGCTTTCAGAACCAGCCCGGGCAAGCGTTCGACTCAGCGTTCAACTCAAAGAGTATATACCTTTAACGATTGCAATTTTTGATCAAATTATGTATTATTATTAGTAAGAGTAATAAGAGACGTTTAAACTGATGCGCCTTGGGAGCAGTGATTATCTTGCATGAATTCGACAGGTGTGTAATAACTTCAAAAAGTGGCGAAGAGCTTGCGAGAGGGGAAATAGACGCTTTTGATGGCAGCAAAGCTCGGGTTAACATCATTGGCGATTATTCGCTGCGTGTTGCCGAAGACGTGAACCTATTTATCTATAACAGCGTAAAGGGCGAATGTGTGTATTTAGCGGATGTTGAAAGCATTGACGGAAATGAACTCGTGCTTGAAAATTTAAAATTTATAAGTTCAAGGCAAAAGCGCAACAGCACTCGGGCTGAAATACTTTTGCATTATAAAATCACTCATAAATTCGGGGCAGATGGCAACATTGAAAAACTCGAAAAACCCATAGATATAACAATAATCAATATAAGCGCTAACGGTATGTACATAAAATGTGATGAAAAGTTTGAAAAATGGCATAGGTTTCCGTTCGTTTTCAGAGAAGCAGGCATGCCGATGTGCCTTACAGCAGAGGTTGTTAGATGTGTTTATTCTAACAGGGGAAATAAGTATGGCTGCCGCTTTGTGGACATCAGTGAAAAAGATGCGGACAACATCTACCGTTTCGTTTTGCATGAACAGATAGAACAAAGAAGGCGCAGAAGAATTTTCTGAAGCGGCACCGGCGATACGATTTACAGTTACCGCCAAATCTAAAGGGTCGGCAAATGCCGTCCCTTTAGATTTTTATGACTATTGATAACCTATATTTATATTATAACATAAAATAAATCCAATAGTATCAATGGATATACAAGGATAGCAAATAAATTGACTAAAAATCCTTATTTTTCTATTAAAACGTGCTATAAAACATTCCGGAAATATAAATTTGCAGATTTAATCACAAAATGATAAAATTAAATATTATGCAAATAATTTTGCACTCAAAATATTAAAAGGGGGGATGCTTTTGGTTCGCAGGGAGTGGCGCGTTTTGCAGCCTGACAAGGAGGCTATAGCAAATTTGCGCAAAGCGGGATACCCGCGGGTTACCGCTACACTTTTGGCGCTGCGCGGATTGAAAGACCCGGAAGAAGCCAAAAGTTTTCTCTCCGGAGATGGAAAATTCCATGACCCAATGCTTTTAGCGGATGTTGAAAAGGCAGCGGCTCGAATCTTAAAAGCAATAGAGGGCCATGAGAAAATAACGGTTTATGGTGATTATGACGCTGACGGTGTAACCTCCGCCGCGCTTTTATATTCTTATCTTAAAGAAAACGGCGCAGACGTGGATTATTATATACCGGACAGGGAAAGCGAGGGCTATGGGCTAAACAGCGCTGCCTGCAAAAGAATTGCAGACAGCGGCACGACGCTTATCATTACGGTTGACACCGGCATATCCGCCTTCGACGAGGCAAAACTGCTCAACGAGCTCGGCGTCTGTCTGATAATCACCGACCACCACAACCCGTATGATACCCTGCCCGAGGCATATGCCATAGTAAACCCGAAGCGGCAGGACTGCAAATATCCGTTCAAAGAGCTTGCCGGCGTCGGCACAGCCTTCAAGCTTGTCTGCGCAATTGAAAAGAGCAAACCTGAAGGACTTTCAGAAGACGCTTTGTTTAAGAAATACGGGGAGCTTGTCTGTGTCGGCACAGTGGCGGATGTGGTGCCCCTTCTCGGCGAAAACAGGCTTATAGTATGCCGCGGCCTCAAGCTCATTTCAGAGGGCAAAAATATCGGCATATCAGCCTTGCTCGAAGCGGCAGGAGTGCGCCGCAGATTAACGTCCACACTTTTGGGTTTTACCGTTGCACCGCGCATAAATGCCTGCGGGCGTATAGCGACAGCCGGCGACGCCTTTGAGCTTTTGACAACGAGAGATACCGATAAGGCAAAACAGCTTGCACAAAAGCTTAATGATAATAACAGCGAGCGCCGCCGCATAGAAGCGGAGATATTGAAGGAGACCGTAAAGAATATCGACGAGAATGAATCGCTGCGCCTGAGCCCATTATTAATTGTTTCAGGAGAAAAGTGGCACAACGGTGTAATTGGGATTGTAGCATCGAGGCTGGTTGAGCTTTATGGAAAGCCGGCCATAGTCGTATCGTTTGACGGCGATATCGGGCGCGCCTCTTGCCGCAGCGTACCGGGATTCAATATCCATGCCGCGCTGAAGTCATGTTCACAATACCTTGAGCGTTTCGGCGGCCACGAACTGGCGGCAGGGTTTACTGTAAAACGGGAAAATTATGACGCTCTTTACGCCGCTTTAAACCATCTGGCGAGTATTCAACCGGAGCTGCCCACCCTGCGCGTCTGCATGGATATGAAACTGCACGGCTATGAAATATCCCTGTCGACGGCGCGTGAAGTCAGACGCCTCGAACCTTTTGGCAGCGGAAACCCTGCACCGCTTTTCTATGTGCCCGCTGCTCAGATTACAGCTCTTTCCCCGGTTGGCGATGGCCATACCCGTATTTCGTTTAACTGCGACGGCTTTGAATTTACGGCTGTCATGTTCAATACGGCAAGGCGAGGTTTTGATTTTGAGGTTTGGGATATAGTAGACCTTGCCGTATCGCTTGAGGTAAATCTTTATAAAAACACCGAGTCACTCGGCGTGATTGTAAGAGATATAAGAAAATCAGCGTGTTTCGAATATTATACTGAACTTTATAAATCCTTTTTGTCAGGTACCCCCATTGCTTCTGACGCATTAAGGGCCAGGCTGAAACCCGACCGCGAAGAATTCGCCGCCGTTTTCCGGCTGTTGACCCGGCATGAGGGCAAGATTTCGCTTGAAAAGGCATGCAAGGATATTTGCCGCGTTAAACCGCGTTTTAATTATTTTAAGCTGCTCCTGATAAAGGATATTTTCACTGAAACAGGCCTTATCGTCAGCGATGGTCAGGATGATGGCGAGAATATTACATACCGCCTGCGCAGCGGAGTCAAAATCGACCTTGCGGCATCTGCACTTTTGAAAAGGTTGTAGACGGCACAAACATCAGACGGGCCTTAGCAGATGGAGGGTAATAATGGACTCTATACTTGAGAATATCATAGAAAAAATAAAACAGAGCGGCGTTGCATACGATATTGATAAGATAACCGAGGCGTATGAATTTGCTGCAGCGGCACATGAGGGGCAAAAGCGCCGTTCAGGCGAACCGTATGTGACACATCCTGCAGCGGTAGCGGCTATTTTAATCGATTTGGGGCTTGATACGGATTCAGTAATCGGCGGGCTGCTGCATGATGTTGTCGAAGACACGCCGGTGGAACTGTCGGCTATAGAAAAACAGTTCGGGAGCGACGTGGCCCTTCTTGTCGACGGCGTTACAAAGCTCGGACGCATACCATATTCGTCCCGCGAAGAGCAGCAGGCGGAGAATATTCGCAAAATGCTGCTCGCCATGGCGAAGGACATACGGGTCATACTTATAAAACTTGCCGACCGGCTCCACAATATGAGGACTGCCCGTTTTCTGCCGCCGGAGAAGCAGCTTTTAAAGGCTTTTGAGACAATGGAGATTTATGCGCCGATTGCCCACAGGCTCGGCATACGTACAATTAAGGACGAACTTGAGGATATCTCCCTGCGGCTGCTGGACCCTTTTGCCTACAATGAGATTGAATCCATGCTTGCCGGCAGAAAGGACCAGCGCGAGGCCCTGCTCGACAGTATCAAAGAGCGGATTGCCGAACGCCTTCAGAAGCTTAATCTCAACGTGCATATTGACGGACGTGTCAAAAGCATATACGGCATTTACCGCAAAACATACCTCCGCGGTAAATCCTTTGACGAAATATACGACATTTACGCCATACGCATTATTGTCGATACGGTCAACGACTGCTATAATGTACTCGGTATTATTCATGACATGATGAAGCCTATTCCGGGCCGCTTCAAGGACTATATCTCCACGCCAAAGCCGAATATGTACCAGTCGCTCCACACGACTGTAATAGGCAAGGAGGGTATTCCTTTCGAGGTGCAAATCCGCACATGGGAGATGCACTATACGGCCGAATACGGTATCGCTGCGCATTGGAAATATAAGCTCGGCATATCCGGAGGCAACAAGGCGCTCGACGAGCGTCTGACCTGGGTGCGCCAACTGCTTGAAATGCAGCAGGAGTCGAAGGACGCGGAGGACTTCATAAGGTCGCTCAAGACCGACCTTTCACCAGACGAGGTTTTTGTATTCACTCCCCGCGGCGACGTAATAAACCTGCCGCTTAATTCTACGCCCATTGACTTTGCCTATGCGATTCACAGCGCCGTCGGCAACCGCATGACCGGCGCCAAAGTCGACGGGAAGATTGTGCCGCTCGACTATAAACTCCAGACGGGCGAAATCGTAGAAATACTGACCACCTCAGCCCCAGGGCACGGCCCGAGCCGCGACTGGCTCAAGATAGCCCGCACAAGCGAAGCCAGAAACAAGATACGTTCATGGTTCAAAAAGGAGCGGCGTGAGGAGAATATCGCCCAGGGCAAAGCGGAGCTTGAACGCGAATTCCGGCGCAACGGGATTATACTCGACGAAGACCAGTATGACGATTTTGTTCTTGAAGTGGCAAAGCGCCAGCATTTCAATACTGCAGACGAGTTCTTGGCGGCGATAGGCTACGGCGGCATTGTCCTTTCAAAAATTATGCCGCGCGTCAAAGACGATTATCTCAAGGCTATAAAGCCTCAGAAACTGCAGATTCCTGAAAACATCACTCATCGGCATACAGTCGGCGGCGTCATCGTTGAAGGGCTGAACAACTGCCTTGTCAAGATGGCACGCTGCTGCAACCCTGTGCCCGGTGACAAGATAATAGGTTTTATAACCCGCGGCTTTGGTGTCTCGGTTCACAAAACCGATTGCGTAAACGTAAGACAGAACATATCGCGCGAAGAATACGCAGGACGCTGGGTCAATGTAAGCTGGGCCCGCAATATTAACGCGCCGTTCAAGGCGTCGCTTCAGATTATATCTTCTGACAGGTTTGGCCTGCTGGCGGATGTTTCATCAACTCTTTCAGCAATGAGGGTGATGATCCACGCCGTAAATGCGCGGGAGATGAAAAACGGCAACGCGGTTATAAACCTTACGGTTGATGTAACAAGCACAGAACACCTGCAGAATGTAATATCCAGACTCAGCAAGATAAGCGGTGTTTTGGAGGTTACCAGGTCTGGCGCCAAATAATTACACGAAATACTTTAATTTACAGATTAAGATATCATTTTTCTACACAGAATTACTAATATAGGACACCGGAGGTTTTATGAAAGCAGTTATACAAAGGGTTACACGCGCCGCTGTAAGCGTCGGCAGTGAAACTGTCGGGAAAATAGAAAGCGGCCTTTTGGTTTTGTTAGGTGTTGCCGAAGGCGATACAGATGCCGATGCCGAGAAGCTGGCGTCAAAGGTGGCAAAGCTTAGGATTTTCAGCGATGAAAACGGAAAGCTTTCAAAGTCGGTGACAGATATTGACGGTGGCATATTGACAGTTTCAAATTTCACGCTTTGCGGCAACTGTTCTCGCGGCAACAGACCGGATTTTACCGCCGCCGCGAAAGCCGAAGAAGCCAAACGGCTGTATCTTCATTTTATAGACGCAGTTGAACGGTCAGGCGTAAAGAACAGCGCGTCGGGGAAATTCGGCGCGGACATGAAGATATCTGCTGAACTTGACGGACCAGTGACGATTGTCATCGACACGGATACGCTTTGATGGCCTAAGAAGGAGGGCTGTTATGTTTATAAAATGCCTGAAAGTTGGCATGATTGAGACAAACTGTTATATTGTATGTGATAAGGTAACAAATTCCGCGGTGATAATCGACCCCGGCGCCGATGCTTCCCGCATTGTTACTGCGCTTGAAGAGACAGGCTGCAAAGCAAAGTATGTGCTGCTTACACATGGGCATGCAGACCATATGCTCGCGGCCCACGAGGTGCTTTCAAAAACCGGTGCTAAGCTCGGGGTGTTTGCCGATGAGCTTGAGCTTTTAAATAATCCTGACTTAAATGTTTACAATGCAATGGGGTTAGATAATTTTGAGCCTTTTACCCCAGATATCCTGTTTCACGACGGCGATACGGTGACGTTCGGCGGCGTGAGTATGCAGGTAATCCACACACCGGGGCATACGCACGGTTCCTGCTGCTATATGACGCAGGACACATTATTCAGCGGCGATACCCTGTTTAAAGAAAGTGCGGGGCGTACTGACCTGCCCACTGGAAACATGCAGGAGCTTGAGGAATCTTTAAAGCGGATTTTCTCGCTTGAAGGCGACCTGCAAGTATTGCCGGGACACGGCGATTTCACTACCCTTGATTATGAAAGGAAAAATAACCCGTTTATGGGGACCTTGATATGAAATTATTTCTTGACGGGCACGACCTTGAATATGAGATGAGGGCCCTTTGCTTTGCTTTCTTTCCTGGAGAACCAGTCGAATGTCAGAATACCGCCGCCGGAGGTTGTCCCGACGACGATTTTGTTTATACTAAAATAAAGCGTCATGCAGACAATAAGATTTCTGCGTTAGTCTGTGTTTCAAAAGGCGGCGTTAGAAAATGCGCTGCGGAACGGGTAAGGGTCAAACCGAATGAACGCGGGCATGAGTTTGACATACAGTGTGAATTTGCGCTTGGCAGGGCTATGTATAGGGCGGTAGCGAAAATTACCGGTTTCCGCCACCCGTGGGGTATACTGACGGGGATAAGGCCGGTCAAACTCGCGCGTGCGCGGTTATCCGCAGGAATGGCTCCGGATATGGCGGCGAAGGACCTGCAGAAGCAGTTCTATACATCAAAGGAAAAGGCAGAGCTTTGTGTAGAGGCGGGGATATTGGAGGAGCAAATAATATCCTTATCCCAACCGAACTCTGCGAGCCTTTATATCTCCATACCCTTTTGCCCTTCGCGTTGCCTCTATTGTTCTTTTATTTCGCACGATGTCGAAAAAATGGCAAAACTGTTGCCGGAATATGTGAGGCTGATGTGCGAGGAGATAGAAAAAACCGGGGAATTGGCAACCGAACTCGGGCTGAGGTTAGAGACAATTTATATCGGAGGAGGCACACCCACCTCCCTCAGCGCGCGGCAGCTTTCGGATATTATGTCCTGCGTCAAAAAATCATTCAAACTGGATTGGCTTCGTGAATATACTGTAGAAGCTGGCCGGCCGGATACAATCACCCGTGAAAAGCTCGACGCGATTATCGAGGGCGGCGCCACCCGTATTAGTATAAATCCGCAGACGCTGAACGATGATATATTAAGGGCGATAGGGCGAAATCACACGTCGGCTCAGGTATTTGAGGCGTTTGCGCAGGCAAGGCAGGCAGGCTTCAAATCCATCAACATGGATTTGATTGCGGGGCTGCCGGGTGACACGCCTCAAGGATTCAGCAAAACGCTTGACGGCGTGCTTTCACTGGATCCGGAGGCCATAACGGTTCATACACTCGCAATGAAGCGGTCTTCAAGGCTTGTCACCTCCGGCGGCGGATACTACGACGCTGAGGCTCGGGACGTGAACTTAATGCTGTCGGAAGCAAGAAGCCGTTTTAAAACCGCAGGTTACCGGCCATATTATTTATATCGCCAGAAAAATACGCTCGGTGGACTTGAAAACGTAGGTTTTGCAAAACCAGGTTTCGAAGGGCTTTACAATATATTTATTATGGATGAGACACACACGATTCTGGCCGTAGGCGCAGGTGCAGTGACAAAATTAAGGCAGCCCCACGGCGATAAAATCGAACGTGTTTTCAACTTTAAGTACCCCTATGAATATATAGGCAGATTTTCAGAAATTCTAGACCGAAAGAAAAAGGTGAAAGAGTTCTATGCCAGCTACAATTAAGACAATAGGCAGGGCCAAAATCAAAGTCAGCGAAGTCAACTTATTAGCGAAAAAAGATGCAAAGGCCTTTTTTGATTTCTGCAATGGGAGATACGAAAAGAAGCTCGACAGTATCGCGGACAGAATAGCCGCGGATCCGTCGAAGGCGCGGCTTATCATGCTTTCAGGGCCTTCCGCTTCGGGGAAAACCACTACATCGCTGAAGATTCAAGAGAAGTTGAAAAAACGGGGCTGCGGCGCTGTCACGATTTCCATGGACGATTTCTTCAAGAACAGGGAAGATGCGCCCTTGCTGCCGGACGGAACAAGGGATTATGAATCGTCAGCGGCCCTTGATACCGATTTGTTGAAAGAAAGACTCGGTAAGCTTATCTTTAATGGCCGTGCCAATATACCGATATTCGATTTCAAGACGGGCCATAGGTTGGAGAAAGAGCGGCCTGTAGTGCTTGATAAAGAAGATGTCGCTGTTGTTGAAGGGCTTCACGCGCTCGACACCGCAATAACAGGGCTGCTGCCGGCCGAGTATATACTCAAAATATATGTCAGCGTAAGCTCTGATTTCGTCGACGATGAGGGCAAAAATATCTTGTCTGCGAGGGACATGAGGCTGATACGCAGAACGGTTCGCGACTTCAATTTCCGCGGCGCGAGCGTAAGCAATACCCTTGACATGTGGGACGCGGTATGCCGCGGTGAAGACCTTTATGTCCGCCCGTTCAAAAGATACGCGGATATTACCGTCAATTCTGCCTTTAACTGCGAGCCGTGTATTTTTAAACAAAAGGCCATAGAACTATTCAGCACTATACCCGAAGACAGCCCCCACATCGAGCGTGCAAGGCATATCCTCACCGGGCTCAATGAGATAGAACCAATGCCTGAATCGCTATTGCCGGGCGACTGTATGCTCAGGGAATTTATGGGCGGAAGCACTTATTACTAATAGATAAATTACATTAATATTAATAGCAATATAAAAATGCGCTCTTCTGCAAAAAATATATATAAAAAAACGCCCTCAAACCCGCAGAATATCTTGTGTTTAGCTAAAATAGGTGGTATACTTTAGGAAGTGATTTGCAGGGGAGTGATTATAGTGGGTGTTTTAGAGGATGCTGTAATCAAGGCGAAGGGTGCTGCAGATTTTGCTGGCAGGAAAACCGGAGAATTCGTTGAACTTTCAAAACTTCGCATTTCAATTGCTGAAGTTGATAAAAAAATTGAAGCAGAATATTTAGAGCTTGGCAAAATGGTTTATAAAGCGTCCAGAGAGCATACTGACTGCACTGACTATGTTCAGGAAAAGGCAACTGCGATTGACTTATTGTTAAAAAAGCGCAGGGATTTGGAAGAAAAGGTAAATGCCCTTCGCAAAGTAAAAAAATGTCCCGAATGTTCCCATGAAAATCAATTTGATGCAAATTACTGCAATAAATGTGGCGCAAAGTTATAAAAACAGCAAAAATTCGCTAAAAAATTGCTCCCAGTATTGATAATTTGAAAATTTAGGTTTAATATAATATAATGAAATACAGGGAGCAAGTTTATGGTTGAAGGATTTGAGTTCAAAAACAAATACAATTTTGATGATCTTATAGAAATTGTCTCAATATTAAGAAGCCCGGGCGGGTGCCCGTGGGACAGAGAACAAACTCATAAATCAATCAGAGCGAATTTTATTGAGGAAACATATGAAGCTATCGAGGCCATTGACAATGACGACCCTGAGCTTTTAAAAGAGGAACTGGGTGATGTATTGCTTCAGGTTGCGCTGCATGCCCAGATGGAAAGTGAAGCAGGTCGTTTTAATATTGATGATGTGGCCGATGGTGTTTGCAAAAAACTTATTGTTCGCCATCCCCATGTTTTCGGCGATGTAAAAGCCGATAACTCAAATGAGGTGCTGAAAAACTGGGATGCGATAAAAAAACGGACTAAAAATCAAAAATCAGACACTGAAACGCTTGAAAGCGTGTCACGTGCGCTGCCAGCTTTGATGCGCAGCTACAAGGTTCAGAAAAGAGCGTCCCGTGCCGGTTTTGACTGGCCGGATGTTTACGGAGCCTTATCAAAAGCTCGTGAGGAATTATCAGAGCTTGAGGCGGAAATAGAAAAGGGCGATAAGCAAGCATGTCTTGATGAGCTCGGTGATTTTCTTTTCGCGGCCGTTAATATTGCACGGATGCTAGAAATTGAGCCAGAAGAGGCGCTGACTTTTTCCTGTGATAAATTCATAAAGCGTTTTGCTCTGTGCGAGAAATTAGCGGCTGAAAGCGGTTCTGATTTCCAGAGCATGAGTGAAAAAGAAATGGATGTGCTTTGGGAAAAAGCCAAAAGTGTATTGCAATCCGAAACGGAATGACCGTAGAAGGATTTCAATAAGAAACCCAAAAATGGAGGGAATTATTATGACAAAATCAGAATTAGTAGCAAAGGTAGCTGAAAAAGCTGGACTTACAAAGAAGGATGCCGAGAAGGCAACTGCGGCATTTATCGACTCCGTCGTCGAAGCTCTCTCGGGCGGCGATAAAGTGCAGCTCGTTGGGTTTGGGACATTTGAAGTCCATCATCGTTCGGAGCGCATAGGCCACAATCCGCGTACAAAGGAAGAAATCAAGATCCCGGCTACAGATTATCCTGTATTCAAGGCCGGCAAATCCTTTAAGGACGCTGTGGCGAAATAATTACAGCATAACCTATCCGATTTCAATGGTAAAATTATGAGGCTTGATAAATATCTTAAGGTCTCGCGGCTTATTAAGCGTCGCACGGTCGCAAATGAGGCGTGCGACGCTGGTCGTGTCACCGTAAATGGAAAACCAGCGCGGGCATCATATGAGGTAAAGCCGGGAGATAGGATTAGTCTGTCCCTTGGCGCTCATACACTTGATGTAGAGGTGCTCGAGGTCAATGAACATGTGACCAAAGAGGGTGCCTCGTCACTTTACCGCGTTGTTCAACAGAGTTAAGTCTGCATATTTCAGCAGCATTACAGAGGGAACCCGTCTGTGATGCTGCTGAAACTCGTTTAAACATATGTATATTGGCATGTATAAATATGTAAATAAGTCTTTTTTTCGTTAACTGCGAATAAGAGACTTTATTATATTATAACTATTCAGGAGTGTTGCTAATGGAATTACCTAAGATTACAATTGAAGGCTCAGGGCGTCATGTACATCTTTCCATAGAGGATCTTGAAACTCTTTTTGGAAAAGGCTATCAGCTTACCCCTAAAAAGTGGCTCTCACAGCCGGGACAGTTCGCGTCTGAGGAACGTGTTAAGATTGTTGGACCTAAGGGTTCATTCCCTTCTGTCAGCGTCCTGGGGCCTGTAAGACCTGCTACACAAGTTGAAATATCTTTTACAGATGCACGCACACTCGGCATTACACCACCCGTAAGAGAGTCCGGCGATATTAAAGGCAGCGCACCAATTCACATTGTCGGGCCAAAGGGTGAAATCGATATCAGTGAAGGCGTTATTGTTGCAAAGCGCCACATCCATATGACTCCCGAAGATGCCGAAAAGATGGGCATTAAGGACAAACAGATAGTTAAAGTTAAGGTCGGCGGCGAACGCGCCCTTATTTTCGATGAGGTTGTCGCGCGTGTAAGCCCTAAATATGCGACCTTCATGCATATTGATTTCGATGAGGTTAACGCTATTTCCGGTGTTACCGAGGGCGAAATCATCGTCGACTAACCAGCTGCGCCGGAGGCAAGGCACGAGTTTACCTTTGCACAAATAAGTTTCTATGTGCCCGCGGAGGATATCTTCTGCGGGCTTTAAATTTGTGATAATTTGTGATAAGGGATGTTTTCGCGTGCACAAGTGTATTTGTATTACTTGAGGCTACCCCGGTTGGGCGGAAAAATAAAAGGCATTGCAAAACTGATGTTTTGCAATGCCTTTAGCGCATTTCATCTTATTTTAAAATTCTTCGTGCTGTCATGTATCTTGAGGAATAGTAAGAACTGTTTAAGCTATCTATTGTAACAGCGCGGGGACGCGATGATGATGCGTCAATGAACTTCCCGCCGCCCATATATATGCCGACATGTGTAATATTGTTGTGTCCTCCGTTTGTATCGAAGAAAACCAAATCACCAGCCCTCAGATTGGAACGGCTTACATATGAACCATATGCCGACTGGGCTGCTGCTGAGTGAGGTAATCTCTTCCCCACTTTAGAATAAACATAAGCAGTAAAACCGGAGCAGTCAAATCCTGAACGTGTTGTTCCGCCGAATACATACGGAATTCCCAGCGCGGAGCGGGCATATTTTAAAACCTTGCTCACAGATGATGAAACCGAACCGTCGTCGTCATATGAATATGAGCCGCCGTAATACGAGCTACTGCTTTTCTTCTTTGTTCCCACAACGACTTTCTGGTTAACGGGCTGTTTTGTAACGGTTGTTGAAATGATTTCTTCGCCTACTTTTACGCCGTCAACATAAGAAACTGCGGCAACAATCCGCTCAATGCCATTTTGTCCGTATGTCTTTATGATAGTTTTTCCGCTCTTTACTTTGTCTGATGTAGTTTGTTCGGTCTGATACGGAATCTGACGCTCATATACCTCAGTTTTGACTACTTTTATAGTCAATATCGGAGAGGAGCTACCAGTAACAATTGCATCTGAATCGCTAATACCATTTCCATCAGACAAGTTCATAGCATAAAGCGGATCAAGAGAAATTCTAAACACGCCAGAATCAGCTTTGATGGGAGCAGTACTGTCTGATACACTGCTCGTATCATCGCCGCCTGTTACTGTCTTTTTAATCTCGTCTATGGACTTGAATACACTGTCAGGGAACAGGCCGCTTTTGATTTGCACATCCTGATTGAATTCCACGCTCTGTACGTCAGGATCCTTCTTGTATTCTTTCGTCATGTCGTTGAGCATGGCTTCAATCGCGCCGCTTTCTGTGTTCGCTCCTGCAAGCCTGTTGTCGACATACAGCCCATAGCCGTTTTTAACGCCTTCACATGACTTCAATATAATATTGTTATACATCTGCTCTTCATTGAGCAAATCGCTTTTCTTGGCCAAAACAAGCTTCATCGTAACTTTGCCGTCAAGCGCGAAGCTGCTTCCAGAAGCATCGGATACATCCTTTTCAACTTCATCGGCAGCGTTACGGAAAGTCTGTTCAGAAGCGACAACGCCGAGTTCTTTGCCATTATAAGAAATGGAAAGCGCAAATGTCGCGTTAGACCAGAAGTTAATGGTTAAGATAAGGACAAATATTGCTGCGGCCGGAGCAATATAATTAAGCGCTGATTTTTTACTTGCAAATGATTTTGAAATTCCGCGCTTAATAAATCTGCCGGCAACAACAAGTCCATTTATTAGTCCGCCGCGGATAATAGCTTCACGGCAAATACGGAATAAGCTACGGAAATTTCTGCCGAAATTAATAATGCCTCTGGTGACTGAAATGTCACCGCGGACAGCCCGAGTACGTTTAAACTCGCTAATATTTCTTAATAAATCCTTAATACCGCTGAATAATTCAGCTAAAACAATTTCAAAAACAGCATTAAAGCCGCTTTCTATCCTTTTGAATAGCCTTATTGCTGCTTTTCCGGTTAAATATGATGTCTTGTACAAAAACCGCAGTATTCTTATTAAAGGAGGTTTAGCCATGGCAGAATGAATTGAAAACGAATTTTTTTGTTTCCGTCGTTGAGCCAAGACGCCACCTCCTTTCAATAGTTTCGTTAATTATTACAAAGTAGTTACAATATAATTATACACACAATTGGTTAAATTGCAAGCTAATATATGAATAAAAGCAAATTCGCAGCAATTTTTGTGTATTTATAGCTTGTTCGGTTATAAAAATATGTGCAACATGCACAATAAACAAGCTGAACAGCTTATTCGAAGATTGTAACAAAAAAACAACAAAATCCACTCGGGACAACCCAAGCTGTAACAAATGATATATAAATTTATACAAAAAAATAATAAATTCAACAATTATGTGGACGTTGCCGCGGCATATTTCAGAATATAGAGACGGCGGGCGCAGGATAAAAGTATCAATATTTAACGCGGGGCAGGGTGGTGGTTGGAATGTGCTGGCGTTTTGTTGACTCTTCAAATAAACGGTGATATAATTTCTAATATTGTTAAAAGGGAGTAGTTAATTACGTTCCGCCAACATACCGGCGCACAGCGCCTGGCGGCACGGCTCTTTTTGAGTAACGAGACTTTTAACACGGCCCAAAAAAGCAATCATAGTAACGTATTAACCGAGTTGCTGTGGTAATTAGTTTTTGGCTGTGTTAAGAGTCTTTTTTGTGCAATATTAAATTAATGTCCGGTCGATAGAACAAAACGTCAATGTAATCAAGGTCGATTTATATTGGCAAACGGATAAAGGTTTATGTAGAAGAAAAGGCTGTTATGATAATATAAGGTATTGTAAATCAGGAGGACATAACATGGGGTCTGTTTGGGAATTTATTTGGCCGCTTATTCTGAGCACTGGTCTTATAGCGCTCAATGAGATGGGGGACAAGTCGCAGTTTCTCGCTATGGCGTTTGCAGCAAGGATGAAGCTTTCAAAAGTGCTTATAGGTATTACGCTGGCGGTATTTGCTTTAAACGCTATCGCTGTAGCTGTAGGTGCTTTGCTTGCAAGCGTGCCGGGATGGCGGAGTACAGTTCAGTTCTTAGCGTCGCTGCTGTTTCTGGTTTTCGGCCTTTGGACGCTGAAGGGCGAAAAT
The DNA here is from genome assembly GCF_036762875.1 of [Clostridium] cellulosi. NCBI lineage: Bacteria > Bacillati > Bacillota > Clostridia > Eubacteriales > Oscillospiraceae > Ruminiclostridium > [Clostridium] cellulosi. The sequence goes on from NZ_JBAIZF010000006.1 coordinate 116,290, forward strand.
GAGGAGTCTAATAATGAGGTAGTGAAGAAAAAACGCTCTTACGGCGACGTGGCGGTTGTTTTTGCCTCATTCTTTTTATCAGAGATGGGCGATAAGACGCAGTTGGTCACAATTTCATTAGCGGCAAGTTATCCCAAAGTCCCTGTAGCGATTTTGATAGGCACTTCGCTTGGAATGTTGATTGCCGACGGAATCGGTATTTTTCTTGGTGCCGTTGCAAACCGCAGACTCCCTGAAAACGCGCTCAAAATCATTTCTGCCGCATTGTTTATTTTCTTCGGTCTCTTCGGTGTATGGCAATCGTTGGTTGATGTATTCAAGCTTGGGCAGGTTCAATCTGTTATCATAACAGTTTTGGCCGGCATAATTACTGTTACGGCCGGTGTTTTTATTTTCAAAAAGAGCCTCACTGCGAAGAGAAGAAATAATTTCTAACTGTAATAAAATGTAAAAATATCAAATTTTTGCCTTTGCCGTGCAGAAACTTTAAAATTTGCCTTGACATAGTACTTTCATGCTGATATTATATATCCAGCGACAAATACTATATATTGTGTATTAAGTCCGCAAAAGCACAACAAATGGCACAAGGAAGTGTAAAAATGGAGCTTAGTAACAATGCGCGGGTGGTTCTTGAAAAGCGTTATTTAAGGCGTGATGAGCACGGAAACCCTATTGAAACGGTCGATGAGCTGTTTGAGCGCGTAGCGAAAGCGGTTGCTCAGCCTGATCTCAAATACGGCGGGGAAGAAGAGCGGAAAGAGTCCGAAGAGAAATTTCTCTCTTTAATGAAAAATCTCGAATTCCTACCGAATTCTCCAACATTAATGAATGCCGGCAGACCATTGGGTCAGCTTTCGGCTTGTTTTGTCCTGCCTGTTGAGGACAGCATGGAGGATATTTTTGAGGCAATAAAAAGGGCTGCACTCATACACAAGAGCGGCGGCGGAACAGGATTTTCGTTTTCGCGTTTGAGGCCAAACGGCAGCACAGTCAACACTACCGGCGGCGTCGCTTCTGGCCCCATCAGCTTCATGCGCGTTTTCAACATGGCGACTGAGGCGGTTAAACAGGGCGGAACAAGGCGCGGCGCGAATATGGGTATTCTTCGTGTCGACCATCCGGATATACTTGATTTTATTGACTGCAAGAAGAATAATGCTGATATTACAAACTTTAATATATCAGTTGGAATAACCGAGAATTTTATGAAGGCGGTTATCAACAACGAAGAATATGACCTTATCGACCCGTCGACAAAAAAGGCTGTTTCAAGGCTTCGCGCTCTTGACGTATTTAATAAGATAGTCGACGCGGCGTGGAGAAACGGCGAACCGGGTATTATTTTCCTGGACAGACTCAACCGCGACAATGTGGTTCCCACATGCGGTGAGATCGAGTCTACCAACCCCTGCGGTGAGCAGCCGCTTCTTCCGTTTGAATCATGCAATCTCGGTTCAATCAACTTGTGCAAGATGTTAAAGGCCGACAAGACCGGCATTGACTGGGACAAACTCAAAAAGACCGTTAAAATCTCCATACACTTTCTTGATAATGTTATTGATGCAAATAAATATCCTCTTCCCGAAATTGACACGATGACAAAAAAGACGCGCAAGGTTGGACTTGGCATTATGGGTTGGGCAGATATGCTGCTTGAACTCGGCATTCCTTATAACTCCGACGAGGCTGTCGAATTGGCAGGAAAATTGATGAAATTTATCACCGAGTCGGCAAGGGAAGAGAGTGCAGAACTCGCTGTGACACGCGGCGCCTTCCCGCTGTTTGAGGAAAGCACGCTTAAAGACGGGCCAGCCATGCGCAATGCCACCGTAACCACGATCGCCCCGACAGGAACCCTTTCAATAATAGCGGGCTGTTCAAGCGGCATTGAGCCGGTTTTTGCCTATGTCTTTATCCGTAACGTCATGGACGGCACTGAACTTATTGAGGTCAACCCGGTTCTCAAGCGTAAGCTTAAGGAGCGCGGGCTCTATTCTGATGAGCTTATGAAAAAGATTGCCAAAGAAGGCACTCTTGCTCATATCCCTGAAATTCCGGAAGATATCCGCAGGGTATTTGTCTGCGCACACGACATTTCGCCGGAATACCATATCAGAATGCAGGCGGCGTTCCAGAATTACACTGATAACGCCGTTTCAAAGACAGTCAACTTTGCAAGTTCTGCAACGCGGGACGACGTCAGGAAGGTTTACATGCTTGCTTACGAACTGGGCTGCAAAGGTGTGACGATATACCGCGACGGCAGCCGCGATTCACAGGTACTGAACATCGGAAAGGTGAATTCTGGTACCGTGCAGAAGCCCAGTCAGCCGCGCCCAAGGCCGGATATTACAACCGGATTTACCGAAAAGGTGAAAATCGGCTGCGGCAACCTTTACATCACTGTCAATTACGATGAGAACGGCATCTGCGAAGTATTCACGAATACCGGCAGGGCGGGAGGCTGTCCGTCCCAGAGTGAGGCTACGGCACGGCTTGTATCGATTGCTCTGCGTTCCGGCATTGATATAGACGTTATTATTGAGCAGCTCAAGGGTATCCGCTGCCCGTCTACGATAAGGCAACAAGGCATGAAGGTTACTTCTTGCCCGGACGCGATAGCACGTGTTATAGAAAAGGTTAAGAAGTATCAGGACAATTCAAACGGCAAGATACCGATAGTTCCTGAAACAAAAAAATCTGATTATGTTGAGCATGTGGACGTGAGTATGAAGTACTGCCCAGAGTGCGGACAAAAGCTGGAGCATGAGGGCGGATGTGTGACATGCCGCAACTGCGGATACTCAAAATGCGGCTAATATAGTTATTTTAGTATAAAAAACAATTAAGAGGGTTGCCTAATTGATTTGCGGCAACCCTCTAATTTTTTCTTCATTGGAATAGAAAAAACGTTGCACAGCATAAAAACCGCGGGCACTGATTAAAAATGATGCCCGCGGTTTTATTTATTGGTACTTTGAGAATATGTCGTCAGAATTATTTGCTTGCCAAAGTGCCGGAAATTCGGGCATAATAAAACAGCCCGAAAAGGACTCTTTTCGGGCTGCAGAATATCGTAAAGTGCGCAGTATTATTCGAAAAAATATGCTCCTTTTGGTCTAATCATGAGCTTGTGACAAGCACCTTTTCCGAAAACATTTTCCATAGCTGCCGAAAACTCGTCCAATTTTTCAAGGGGGACAAAGGCCTGAATTGTTCCGGCAAAGCCGCCGCCATGAACACGCCAAGCGCCACAGCCTTTGAGCAATTTTTCAGAGAGTGAAAGAGCAAGGGAAAGGCCCTGTGAGCGCGGGTTTTTAATTGAATAGATATTCTGAAGGTACATAAAAGACGACCTGCCAGATTCATTGACAAGCCTTAAAAATTCTCGGAAATTGCCGGATTTCAGCGCGGCAGCCTCGTCAAGAACCCGGGCGTTGTCATTGAAAAAGTGAATGGCCCGCAGTGCGGCGCGGTCACCCAGTTTTGTGCGGATATCCGTAAGGTTTGCATAAAATTTATCCTCGTCACATTCGCGCAGGTTGTTGTGACCCAAAAACTTTGCCACAGAAGTCATCTCGCTGCGAATCGCCGCATAGTCGTCGCTTAAATCCGCATGATTGCCGCCGGTATCCACTATACACATGGCGTAACCCGTTTCAGAGAAATTAAAATCAAGTTTTTCAATAATCGGTTTCTGTGTATCCTTAAAATCAATCGAGATGAATCCGCCGACGGCGCAGGCGGTCTGGTCCATAAGCCCGCATGGCTTTCCGAAGTAATTACATTCGGCATATTGCCCGGCTTGCGCCATGACGAGCGGGTTGATATTACCGCCGTTAAACAGCAGGCTTATTATACTGGCGGTCATAACCTCAAAAGCCGCCGACGAGGATAGGCCGGACCCTTTTAAAACGTCCGACATTGTATATGCGTCAAAGCCCCCGATTTTATACCCAAGCTCTTCAAGGCGTACCGCGACGCCCCTGATGAGGGCGGATGAACTGCCTTTTTCAGATTTAACCGGCGATTTTTCGCGGATATCAACAACGTCCAGTTCAAAGCCTTTGGACTTAATGCGGATGGTGTTTGTGCCGGTGGGGGATACGACCGCTATTATATCGAGGTTGACAGCGCATGCAAGCACTCTGCCGTTGTTATGGTCAGTGTGGTTGCCGCCGACCTCACTGCGTCCCGGGACGCTCAAAAGAAAAACATCGCCGGCTTCACCGAAATTGCGGATAAAACCGTCGGCTGCCTCAAGATAGCGCTGCCGCTGTGCCGCGATATCATTGCCGTATAGTTCTTTGAATTTGCTGTCAAAGGCCCCGCGTGCAATTTTTTCTTTAAGTTCTTTAATATTCATATTGTTTTGCTCCTTGCTCGGCTATATTAAAATGGGTACTTTATTAAAATTTTAAACAAAGTCTGTATAAAAAAGAAGCCTACATTCACACCGTCAGAAAATATTTTAAAGAAAGCTTAATCCTCTGTATCTGAGTTTTCATAAACCTCATCACAGATGAAGCGGTACATGGAACGGGCCATATCGTAGGCTCGGTTTACGGTTTTATAATCCAGGTTAAGCGGAATGTCAGCCGGGTACCGTGTTTCTATGTAGTACCGGTTGAGTATAACGCTTTCATCAAGCCATTCGCTGAAACGGCGATCGATTTTCATTGCTTGACGGCAGAGCCATGCGAGGTTATGCCCATCGAGGTGCTGATGAGTTTTAAACAGAACATATCCTTTAAGCGCTTTTTCGGCGCATTGTTGGCAGTGAAAAGCACACGCGTTAAGTGTAGAGTCGGAATCGAGAAGTATTTCGGCGGCGTCGAGGTCTTCTTTTGCATTTGCGAGCCAGTCGTAATATCTGCGGCTGTCACCGCTTCGGTCACGTCGTCTCCCCATGTATATAAGTTCCCTCCTTGATAATGCGGCAGGCAAAGCTGCTTTTTTCTGAAATCAGTTCTGCCCACTCGGCGGGAGTATAAACCAGAACGTCGAACGGTATATCGCTGTCGATATCAAGGTAGATATGTTTTTCGGTATCAAATTTATTTTTAGTATCGACGATGACACAGATTTTGAAGCCTCTGATTTCGCCGTCGACACTTCGTTTTACATTATAAAGGATAACCTTCTCAGGATTAAAGTTTTTAACTATTTCATCACAGACATTTTTAATCGTGTCATTCAGATCCATAGTTGTCCCCCCTCAAACCAAATAATATCGATAATATGTTAATCTTATTATAGTCAGGTGTCTTAGCTCATTCAAGATTAATAATGTCGAATTTTAGTTAAATATCGAACATCAATAAAAAATAAAAGGGCGGGGAAAACCCGCCCGGTAAAGCTTAATTTCTTGAAATAAGCTGAAGCAGGATAGAAGCGTTTTTGCCGTTTGCAAGTGTAACAGCACCAGTGAGATTGAGCGATAGCGTATCGCCTCTGTTCAGGAACAGGAATATCTCGTTTTGGTTTACACCTTCCTGAATCGGGATTGGGCTTGCGGATACAACCTGTCCGTTTCTGAGAAGCTGTAAGAATACGCCCGACGACGCCGATGTGGTTGTAACCGAGTAGACTATCCTGTAAACCCCAGGAATCTGAATTTCAACCTGAGTGTTAGCGGGGGCGATGAGCCTTATATTCCTGTTAAGCGGGTCGGCAAATGTCAGCGGGATAACTCCTCCTGCGAAAGCACCGCCCGTGGTAACAGAAGCAAAATAGCCAAAGGCCCTGAATTTGTCACGATGCTTTTTGGGATACGGATCGGGGCAGTGCTTAGGTTTGTCCGGATATGGCACCGGATAGGGGTACGGAATAGGATAGCAGTATGGTTGTGGGAAATGTGGCATGCGCGGTGGACATGGTTTGCGGGGAGGATAGGGGTAATATGGGCATTTGAAACAGTGAGGCTTCGGCGGGTAGCATTCCGGATCTGAAAGGTGTTGCGGATAAGTGAAATAATCCGCGGGCGGGTTCCATATAGATCCTCTGTTTGAATATTCAGACTTATAAACGCTCATTGAGATCCACCTTTTTTGTTATTGTACGAATTGAGAGCCGTCCACTTTTCATGCGCAAAAAGGTTAAGACGGCCCTAAATACCTACACTTAATTATATGAGACACAAAAGGGCGAAGTTACAGGCGGATTCAATGCAAAAAAACAGCCGCAGGCAATGCTGCGGCTATTTTCAGGCGTGATTTTCATTAATCGGAAATGGTTTTTCCTGCGATAAGATCGCGTATCGCGTTGAGCATCTTATCCACATCGGAAGTATAGGTGTAGAAATGAGCCTGCCCGTCCAGCGAGTATAAGCATTTCCGATTATCAATGGTGATAAACTCTATTGTAGTCGCCTTGCGTGAGGCCTCACGGTAGGTTACAACGACCTTTGCATACGTTGAGGCGTTAGCTGGGCGTGTTGCAGTTCCATATTTCTTAATCTCGAGGAATTTCTCATAGAATTTCCTCAGGTTGTCTGTGTTGAGCTCCTTTGAATTGTAAGTGCCTTTGAGATCGGTACCTGTGCCGGAGAGATTGATGGTGTAGTTCTCACTGCCTTTGGAGACTGTAATTGACTTTATATTGTCGATAAACTCGGTGTAAAGCAATGAGTCGGTAACATCATCAAGCTGCCAGTCATAGAAAGACACAGTTGAATCAGCGATATTGTAGATTGCAGGAGTACCCTCAAGGTAAATCGGAATCAGTGTTGAACTGTCTTCCTTGTAGGGAGTTCCGAAGCGGAGCACCATCTTATTGCCGTTATATACCGCGGTAAGGGTGTACTTCGGATTCTTGAGCCCGTATTTTTCAAGGTTTGCGTCCGAAACGTCGAGGGATACAACTGCGTTTGCTGAAAGCGACTGCAAAGCGGAAGTAATCGTTGAAATATTCTCGTCGTTAAGGGGATATGTCGCCGGAGACTTCATCAGGTAGGAGACTGAAGATGAACCAGAAGACGAGCTGACAGAGCTCGGGTCAATCTTCAATACTATTGGCTGAGGTCTTGCCGAACCTCCCAATGTGATATCCGTAAGCTTCGCCGCATTGGCGGAATCGAAGCCACAAATGGACAGTTTGACAAGGTCGGTTTTTACATAGTCGAGCGAGTTTGTCTCAGCCGCAGTAATCTTGTAAACCTTGCTGCTGTCTTTGAGTTTCATGTAATTGCCGTCTTTGGTCAGCGTCTCTTTGCCGATTTCCACAGTTACAGTTTTATCACTGCTGACTATATCGACGGTTACACTGGGTTTGTCAAGCCCATACTGAGAAAGGTCTGAGGCATTTTCGTCGATGACCTTTTCTGCAGTGATGTTTGAAGCAGTTGAGAATATAGTGGATGCAGAATCCTCATTCAGCAATTTCTGATCGAGACCGTCTACAGAATACTTGCCATTTGACTGACGTACTATGACATCGTCTTTTTCGGTCTTTATGTGCACCATAGTTATATTTTTCACGTCAGTTTTATAGACGGAGATTTCAGGCGTACTTGAGGAAGCACTTGAACTTGACGAGTTTTTCTTAGGCATTAGCAAATTTACTGAAACAACTCCGGCTACAAGAACGACGACTACACATAAAGATATAATGATGTTCCGAAGCTGTTTTTTCATAGATGCCGCCTCCGTAACCACTTGACAAATCCGATCAGAAGTATAGCTACAGGGATAATAACGACCAGAAGGATCCATGTCAGGTAGCGCTGTCCGATTGTAAGGCTAAGGGAAGATGAAGAGTTGTATTTTGACGGTACGGAAATAGAGGTCTGCTTGCCTAACAATTTGTTTGTCATACCTAAAATTAGATTTTTATTGTTCTTGTTTGTCGAATTTAAGACGTCAGAATCTAATATCTGGAACGAACCGGATATGACCATATTAGATTTGTTGCTTCCACTCGTCCAAGTTGAAAGGGCCATAGCTGTGAACGGGCCGTCTTTGTCAGAGTCGGCTGCTGATTTAGTAATATCGGCGAGAAGCTTAGAAGAATCGCCCGTTTTGATGATACTTTTAACTTTACGCTCGTTCTTTTGCTCATAAAGTATGGTAAGCGGTTTTGAAATACGCACGTCTGTTCCGATATTTGTTGTTGAGGGGATACCAGTTATTTCGCTGTCCACATCCGAAGCAATGGGGTCAAAGGCGTTGTTGAAGCTGTTTGTGCTGTCGTAGATAGCGCCTTTTTCAACCTTTACGCCCCATTCGGCGATATACTCTTCAAGTTTCGGAAGGCTTTGGATTCTCGGGTCAAGATAAATGAATACGCTCTTGCCGTAATTGCCGTCGTTTTTGAGGAAAGCATCAATTCTGTCAATTTCAGCTTCTGAAAAGTCAGTCTTAGGATTGACGATAGCGATGGCAGATGCTTTTTTGTCTATATCTTTGGACGCTATGTTCGATTGTGATACTTCATAGTTGGCGCTTTTGAGGAGGCTTTGGTAGGCTGAGGCGTCGTCTTCGTCATGTCCTTGAGTAAATATTACTGTCGGATGGTAGTCACTTGTAACGTAATCGATAGCAGAGTCGATTTGCTGTTCGGCCTGGTTTCCGATAATAGACTGCGAATATGTTGTGGAATTGGTCTGAGTGACCACCAAATCTGAATAATTAATCACTTTATAGATTTCTTTGCCGCTGTTGTCTTTGGCAGAAACAACGATGTCGTATTGGTTGACGTTTTCATTCTGATAAGCCGCAACGGCAGTTGGGTTTTTTTCATAGTCGATATATTCGATTGAAATATTCGAGCTGTATTTTGGATATTGCTGAATCAGTTTAACGGCACCGGAGAAATACTGATCGTCAGCATTTTCCATCTGGGACCTTGTTGCAAAAAACTTGATAGTTATTGGCTGTTTGAGCTTTTTAAGGAAGTTCAGAGTTTCAGAAGAAAGTTCATAACTTTTGGAGTTTGTAAGGTCGACGCTCAGTTGGACCCTCTCCGAAGCAACCGTAAGCCCGACGTTGATGAGAATTATAATCGCTATGAAAATTGCCGTAAAGGCAGTAGCCATACTGCCATATTTAAAACTGCGCCTTTTATAGAACGCAATCTTATTTTTCTCCTTTGTTTTTTTAGTATTATTGTTTTCAGTGCTGGCCTTTACTTTTTCAGTCTCGGATTTTTGAATGATATCGGCCTGATTTTCTGCATTAGCACTGGATGAGTTGCTGTTTTCCGCACTGATATTTTTATCCTTTTCAGGATTATTGTTATTGTTATTAATCATTTTTCTTCCCTCCTTAGCTCCATCTTCTCTTCTCAAGCATACGAACCGTCAGGAAAATAAACGAGACGGCAATGCTGAGATAGAAGACTGCATCCGGCAAACTGAAAATACCTGCTGAGAAATTCTGATAGCGGTTGCTGATTGAAATAGCAGAAATAATGTTTTGAATGAATGGTACGTTAACAACGCTTCCAATGTTATCGAGCAAGAAGAGGATTAGCAGGACGAAAATGCCTGCGACGGCTGCAATAACCTGGCTCTCAGTCAGGTTTGAAATAAATTCTCCGATGGCGATAAACGCCGATCCTACGAGAAGCATTGCCACAATGTTGCCGACAACGGACCAGGTATCGAGGGTTCCGGAACCGGCTATAATCAAAGCAAAAACAACAAAGGATGAAAGTCCAATCGCATAGATGGTCAATGCTGCGAGGAATTTCCCCATGACGATGCCCAAAAGGCTTACCGGCGCGGTCAGCAGTGCCTGATCGGTCTTTTGACGCTTTTCGTCACTGAAAGTACGCATCGTTAAGATGGGGATTATGAAAACATAAATCAGGAGCATGCTTCCGAATGTACCTGACATATTTGAATTGTCATACGAAATGCTGTAGGCGCAGAAAAACCATGAGGCAAAAAATACGAATGCAGCGATAAACACATATCCTATCGCCGAATTAAAATAGCTTCTTATTTCACGTTTATAGATGGCCCACATTATTTTTCACCCTCCTCATCGGCGTTTGCGGCCGTCACAGTTTTTTTCTTTTTTTTCTGGAACTGTACGGAATCTTCGCTTGTGAGTTTAAGGAAGATATCTTCAAGGGTCATTTCGCCGCTGTCGAGGGAGAGAATAGGCCATTTGCGGTCGCTCAAAACTGTAAACATGCCACGGCGGATATCTTTGCCTTGTTCACATTCAATCTGGAAATCATAGCTGTTGGGCTCTTTCTGGCCGAGTGGAGTAATCTTTTTGACGCCTGTGAGTCCGGACAGCGCATTCATGACCGGCTCCTCAGGGCCGGCAACGCGCACGATAATACGGTGCTGTTTTTGGATATTGTGAGAAAGGTTGACTTCTGTATCGTCTGCAACTATCTTGCCGTTGTTGATAATTATAACGCGTTCACAGACGCTCTGAACTTCAGACAGAATGTGTGAACTCAGGATAACGGTGTGCTTTTTGCCGAGATGCTTTATAAGCGAGCGGATTTCAATAATCTGTTTCGGGTCAAGGCCGACAGTCGGCTCGTCAAGGATGAGCACGTCAGGGTTTCCGATCAAAGCCTGAGCTAAACCGACACGCTGCCGATATCCTTTTGACAGGTTTTTGATGACCCTCTTGTAGACGTTGGTGATTTTAACGAGATTGCAGATTTCCATGATGTGGGCTTTCCTGTTGAGTTTGCAGCCCTTGAGATCATAGATAAAATTCAGGTACTCCTTGACGGTCATGTCAAGATAGAGTGGCGGAAGTTCTGGCAGGTAACCTATATGTTTCTTGGCGGCGTTAGGATCTTCAAGAATATCGATGCCTGCTATTTTAATGCTGCCTTCATTTGATGACAGATAGCCTGTCAACATATTCATGGTAGTGGATTTTCCCGCGCCGTTAGGCCCGAGGAAGCCCAGGATTTCGCCGTCATTTACGGTAAAACTGATGTCGTTGACGGCATACTTGTCCCCATACCGTTTGGTGAGGTGGCTTACCTCTATCATTTATTGTTCCCTCCTGCATTTTCATTGCATTATGAATCTACATAGTTAATTTACAATATATCTTAACATTGATGAACAATGTATTTGTTAATATTTTTTTAAATTCTAAACAATTTAAGCACAAATTTAGTCAGAAACGGAAATATGCAGTTCCTTGAGCTGTTTTTCATCAACTGTGCTGGGAGCTGACGACATCAACTCTGAGGCGTTCTGAACTTTCGGGAAAGCGATAACATCCCGTATTGAGTCGCAGCCAAGCATCAGCATGCAGAGCCTATCGAGCCCGTAGGCCATGCCGGCGTGGGGAGGAGCTCCATACTTATAGGCGTCCATCAGGAACCCGAACTGCTCCTGTGCCCGCTCTTGAGTGAATCCGAGAGCGGCAAACATGCGGTTTTGAAGTTTTGGGTCGTTTATGCGGACGCTTCCTCCGCCGAGTTCGACACCGTTGAGGACTATATCGTAAGCCCTTGCTCGGCAGGCGCCGGGATCGCTTTCAATCTTGTCCAGATCCTCTTCGGCGGGCATTGTGAACGGATGGTGCTTTGCCACATAGCGGCCTTCCTCTTTGCTGTATTCAAACAGCGGGAATTCTGTCACCCACAGGAAATTGAACTTGTCTTTAGGAATTATTCCGAGCCTGTTGGCGACCTCTAAACGCAGAGCGCCCAGCGCGTCGAAAACAACCTGATTATCTGCGTCAGCAATAATCATCACGACGTCGCCGTCTTTGGCGCCGAGCCTTGAGTACATAGCCTTCAGTGTTTCCTCAGGGACGAATTTTGCAAAAGACGACGAGGTGTTTTCACCGTTAAGTCTGGTCCACGCCAGTCCCTTTGCCCCGTAATCCTTGACGAAAGCGGCGAGTTTGTCGAGTTCTTTGCGGGTAAGCTTGTCAAAGGCATCTTTGGCGCATATCGCGCGTACGCTGCCGCCAGCCTCTATAGCACCTGTAAATACCTTAAACCCGCAGCCGCGCGCAAGGTCAGTCAAATCGCAAAGCGTCATGTCAAAACGGGTGTCCGGCTTGTCGCTGCCGTAAAGCTCCATCGCCTTTGCATACGGCAGGCGGGTGAACGGCGTTTCTACTTCAACGCCAAGCACGTCTTTAAATACCTTTTTAATGAAACCTTCGTTGACACTTATGACAGTATCCTCGTCAGCAAAGGACATCTCAAGGTCAATCTGTGTAAATTCCGGCTGTCGGTCGGCCCGCAGGTCCTCGTCGCGGAAACAGCGGACAATCTGCATATACCGGTCAAAACCGGAAAGCATGAGCAATTGCTTGTAAAGCTGGGGGGACTGGGGCAGGGCATAGAATTTGCCGGCATGCAGGCGGCTTGGCACGAGATAATCGCGCGCGCCCTCAGGGGTGCTCTTAATGAGCATAGGTGTTTCGATTTCTATAAAGCCGTTCTCGTCGAAAAAGTCACGCGCACATTTTACGATTCGGTGGCGCGCAATGATATTTCTCTGCATTTCCGGACGGCGCAGGTCGAGATAACGGTATTTAAGACGCAGTTCTTCTTTTACAGGGGAATTTTCAATGATTTCAAATGGAGGTGTTTCGGCTTCGCCTAATATTCTAAGCTCAGTTACAGCGATTTCGATTTCACCTGTCGGAATCTTGTCGTTTATGCTTGCGCGGCGGCGTACAGTGCCTTTTGCCGCAATGACGAACTCTGAACGGACAGAGAAGGCTTTGCCGAAAACTGACTTTTCGGTGTTATCGTCAAATGCAAGCTGCACAATACCTGTCCTGTCGCGCAGGTCAATAAAGATAAGGCTTCCGAGGTCACGCTGCCTCTGAACCCATCCGCAGACCGATACCTCTTGCCCAATATTTTTTGAGGAAAGCTCTCCGCAGTAGCATGTACGGGTAAAGCCCCGCAATGATTCAGACATCTATTTTTACCTCCAGAAATTGCATATATTATAGTTATATTATTTCACTTTGGCGGCAAATAGGGCAACCGGCTTCAGCAGCTTAAAAGTTGAGCATGTCCGAATAATTTCCGCTGCCCTCAGCCGCGTTTAGCGATTGTATTACTGGGATTAAACTGTTGCGTAAATGCGAAAAAACTCAGACACCGTTAAGAGTTAAAGATTTTATCCTTTTCTATGGTCTCTTCAAGTTCTTTCATCGTTTCTTTTACAATGGCGTTGTCTATAGCTTCGATAATTTTGTCATCAAGCGTCACAGGTATAGTTTCACCGGTTTGCATATTCTTGAGTTCGGCGGTATTTGAATTAAGCTCGTTGTCGCCGATTGCGACGGTAAAAGCGAAACCTTTTCTGTTTGCATACTTCATCTGCGCTTTCATGCTGCGCCCTACAAGGTCGTATTCGGCACTGATGCCCTCGGTTCTGAGTTTGAGGGCAAGTTCCGCCGCCTTTTTTGACGCCGCATCGCCGATAGTTGCGAAATAGACGGTTTTGTTCTGCTCGGTCTCATATGAACAGCCCTGCTCATCCATTGTCATGATAAGACGCTCAAGTCCCATCGCAAAGCCGAGCGCCGGCAATTCAGGCCCGCCGAGCTGGCTAACCAGGCCGTCGTAGCGTCCGCCGCCGCAGAGTGTCAGCCCGCGTTTTTCGTCGATGAATTCAAATACTGTTCTGGTATAGTAGTCGAGCCCGCGCACGATGGATGTGTTGACAATAAAATCGACATTCAGATTTTTAAGCTGGTTTTGAACCGCTTCAAAGTGGGTGCGGCAGTCGTCGCAGATATAGTCGGTTACTTTCGGCGCTGCTTCAGCGATTTTTTGACATTCGGGGCTTTTGCAGTCGAGAATACGCATGGGATTGCGCCCAAGACGGCTCTTGCAGGTATCGCAAAGCCCGTCCTGTTTTGAAGTGAAATACTCCCTTAAGGCGTTTTGATAATCCTTGCGGCAGTTGGGGCAGCCGATGGAGTTGATTTCAAGGCGAAGCCCCTTGATTCCCAGATTATTAAACATTGTTTTTGCAAGCAGGATTATCTCGGCGTCAGCAGACGGCTCTGCAGTCCCGAAAAGCTCAACGCCGAACTGATGAAATTCCCTAAGCCTTCCGGCCTGGGGACGTTCTCCGCGGAAGCAGGAGGTTATATAAAAGAGCTTAAGAGGCATTGGGTCGTTATAAAGCCCGTTAGAGAGCACCAGCCGCACTGTTGAAGCAGTGCCTTCGGGCCTTAGTGCGAAATTGCTGTTGCCATGCGTAAAGGTGAACATCTCTTTTTGAACCACATCAGTGGTTTCACCTACTCCGCGACGGAAGAGGTCAATGCTTTCAAACGTTGGGAATCTTATTTCTTTAAAGCCAAAAAGATTAGCGGTTTCGCGCGCCGTATATTCAATGTAGGTCCATTTATCAATTTTATCCGGGAGCACATCCATTGTGCCGCGCGGTGCCTTAAGAATGTTCGCCATAGTTTCACCTTTTCCTTAAAATTGTTTTGCTTGGTAATGGGTTATATTACAAAATAGATAAAAATTTAATAAAACACAAATTTACCTCGTCCCTCATCAAGGGACGAGGTAATCCTCGCGGTGCCACCCTTGTTAAGCGCTAAAAGCGCTTCACTCAAGCCCCCGTAATGTGGGGAAAGACAAAAAGGCTTACGGATGTCTTCACTGTAGCCGATTTACGTTGCGCGCTCTCAGCCGTGACGCGCTTTTCTGTCCGTTGTGCTGCAGTTACTCCTTCCGGTCAACGCCCTTTACTTATCTGGATTTTGGATTGACAATGTTGCGCCAATCAAAGTCTCCTCTGTCAAGTGCGCGTACCAAAACCTCGCCCGTTGCGACATTTGTAGCAAACGGAATGTTGTGAACGTCACAGAGCTTGAACATATTGGTCTCGTTCGGTTCATGAGGCTTGCGCGACAGCGGGTCTCTGAAGAATAACAGCAAATCTATTTCGTTGCAGGCAATTCTTGCGGCAATTTGCTGGTCGCCGCCCTGACGCCCGCTCAGGAACCTTTGTATTTCGAGGCCTGTTGCCTCGGCGATGAGCTTGCCTGTAGTGCCTGTTGCACACAGGGAGTGTCGGCTTAGAATGCCACAATATGCTATGCAAAACTGCACAAGCAGTTCTTTTTTTGAATCATGTGCTATAAGTGCAATATTCATATATATAAACCTCCATGCGTAGTGTAATCGTCAAAGTTTCATCAGAGGGACATATTCACCTTCTAATCTGGCTGCAATGTTCTTAAATGCAGTGGCAGCACGGCCCTTCGTCAGAGGTTCACCGGTAGCCGTTGCTGCTGTAACGCGTTTATCTTCCGGTACAATGCCAATAAGTTGAACCGTCGTTCCGTCAATGGCCGCGTCGAGATCAGGCAGGTTGTTCTTTCTGATAAGTTTAGCGTCAACGCGGTTCAAAACAAGGCGCAGATTTTTTGCACCCTTCATTCTCATAATCTGAGCCAGCCGCTCAGCGCTTCTTATGGAGACAGGCTCCGTATTGGCAACAACAATGACGCAGTCAGCGACCGGCGCTGGTGCCGTTACGTAATCGCCGACTCCGGCAGGAGAATCAATAATAATATAATCAAAGGTTCGTGCAAGCTCGCTGCAGAGCCTCCCGACAGCTTCGCTGTCGGCCAAATATTCACAATTGCTCTGCGGAGCGGGCAGAAGAAATAAGTTGGGGCGATTTGTTTGTATTATGGCTTTTTCCGTTTCACACCGGGACGCAAAAATGTCCCCGATATCAAAAAGTGCCTTATCGGAGACTGCAAGCATCAAATCAAGCGATCTCAGTCCGGCGTCGCCGTCAATGAGAAGTACCTTGCGTCCTCTTCTTGAAAGTTCAGTGCCGCAGTTAACCGAAAAAGTTGATTTGCCTGCGCCGCCCTTGCCGGACGCCACGAGCAGGATACGGCCCAACTGCCCCATTTGCATGCACCCTTGCTAAAACCAAATATACTCGAATTTTACCCGATAGCCAAAATCACATTTATATTTTTATTTTATCATAAGCATAAAATTATGTCAAAGAAAAAAGCCCGGTTTTATTTAAAATGTCAGATGTATCTTATACAAAAAATTGCTTTAAAAACTGTGTAAATTTATTTCAGCAATGTACCTACAGAATTGGTGGAAGCACTTGAAGGCAACGGGTTGCCGTTTGAATCGAGATTGAAATATTTAGCAATTGCTTCTCTTGCGACAGGCGTTGTCTGGTTTCCCCAGTGTCCATGCTCGACAACCACGGAGACCGCAATTTCCGGATCGTCATAGGGGGCGAAACAGATGAAAACGCCGTTAAACCGCAGGTCGGAGGCTTTAAGGGATTTAAGCTGGGCTGTACCCGTTTTGCCGCCGATCTTCATATTGAAATCTTTGAATTTCTGGGCGGCTGTACCTTTGTTTCCCTCTGTAACGGCGAGCATCCCTTTCTTTATCGTGTCAACAATCGTCTGGTCAATCTTGGTGTTTGATTTTACCGTCGGCGTGTTTTTATCGATGATTACCTTTGAGTTGTCATAGCTGTTGACCTGCTTTACTATATGGGCCTGGTACATCTTGCCGCCGTTTAGTAGTGTTGAGAGGTAGTTGGTCATCTGCAGCGGGGTGAGCGCTGTGTAAAGCTGCCCGATCGCTGCCTGAGCAGCGTCAGCGGGGTTGTGGTTGAATCCGTGTTCATTGTCGTATTGATATCCTGACATTGAGCCGGATACCTCTTCGTTAAGTTCAATCCCGGTTTTCTTTCCTATGCCGAATACATTTATAGCGGTTTTTTCGAGTTTTTGCATGCCGAGGATATCACCAAAATAGTTGAAAAATACGTTTGATGAAACCTCAAGAGCTTCCTCGACATTAATCAGGCCTCTTGCTATTCCTTCGTCGTCGCTACCGACATAACCACGGTTTTCATATTTAGAAAATTTAGCCGGCGTATACCATTTTGTCTGGGGCGTCAAGACGCCGTTCATCATCAGGGCCGCGGCGGTCAGCGGCTTGAATGTTGAACCGGGGCGGTATGCACCGGATATACATCTGTTCAAAAGTGGGGTAAGCTTGTCTTTTGAAAGGGAGGAATAATTCTTCTTATAAGTGTTGAGGTCATATGAAGGGTAGGTTGCCATGGCGAGCACTTCGCCGGTTTTTACATTCATAACGACTGCCGCAGCGCCCCTTACATCAGCGCCGTATTTCGGATTGCCCTTAGAATCAATTTTTATCTGCTGCAATACAGCCGGCAGTGCGTTCTGCAAAGTTACCTGCAAATCTTTGTCAATGGTCAGGATCACATTGTTTCCGGGCTGGGCCTTTTTCAGAACCAGCGTGTTTGCAATATTGCCGTTGTTGCTGAGTTCTACCTGTGATTGGCCGTTGGTGCCATGCAGTTCGCTTTCCATTGACTGCTCAATGCCGAATTTGCCAATCATATCGTCTGCTGAATAGCCTTTTTGCTTGTATTCCTCGTATTCTTCAGCATATATGGGGCCGGTCAGCCCGATAATATGGGGAGCTATCGTGCCATCTGGGTAATAACGCTGAGGAACCTGCTGCACAACTGCTCCGGGGAGAACGGAGGAGCGTTCTTCTATCTTTGTAACCGTCTCTATGCTGACATTCTGGGCAAACGTATAGACATTTGTATAGCTGAAGGATTTCTTGTCCATTTCATACCTGATGCCGCACAATATCCTTTTCTCGTTTTCGCCATGCCCCTCGGTTTTATAGAGCTTGTTCAGCACTTCCATTACTTCATCTGCAGTGGCGTCATCTCTTAAAAGCGTCTTTTTCTTGTCCTTTTGGTTGATAAACGTAATAAGCTTCCTTTTGTCTTTATCCGTTCCCGTAAATGTATAAGGAGCGGTGGTGCTGATGGGCAGGGAATCTTCCCATGTTTCACCGGCCTGCTTTAGTATATCCACAAGTGCCAGCAATTCGGCGTCTTGTTTGTCGCGCTCTTTTGAGGAAGGGAAGAAAGCGCTCTCAAGAATGATGTTGTAACCGACTTTGCTTGTGGCCAGCACCCTTCCATAGCGGTCAAGGATATCACCGCGCGGAGCGATTACGTCCACGGTGTTGACAACAGATTTTGAATTTTGCTGTCTGTAAGTTTCTCCGTTTGTAACCTGATATTGCATCAGTTCAAAAACATAGAAGCCAAAAACAGCAAAAACAAATACAACAATGATGGCAATTCTTGACCGTTTTAACATCTAAGTACTCCTTCTTAAAATCTCAGGGTTTAAGGATATGTGAAGACAAGTGTCAGACAGACGAATCATTGTCGGAATCGGAAATTTTCTGGTTTATAAAGCGCACTCCGTAATATATAGGCAGTGTAAAAATAAGAGTCAGGGCGGTAGTTGGCAGTATTATATGGAGAAAAGCAAATAAAAAGTCCCTGTCTCCAGTCATAAAGTAAAAAAAGAACCATGTAATGATTTCATGGATAATCGTAATTATTGCTGTAAGCAGCATGGCTGAAAGAGGCGTGTTATTGAGAAGATATTCAAACAACAGCGACGCAGCTATAGCGAAACACATCAAAAACAGCGCATTGAAACCGAATACCCTGCCGGTACCCGAGTCCCAAATCAGTCCTGCGAATATGCCGTAGATGCCGGCGGCTGTTTCATTCTCAAACATGGCGATGGCAAGGACGGCGGGAATGGCGAAAAGAGGCGTGCAATCCATAATACGTGGATAGAATGCGGCCTGCATCTGTATAACGGTCAAAATAAGTATTGCAAGCGCATAGACGCACCATTTCAATATGTTGAATCGGCGCATTATTTGCCTCCCTTGGACGATGTCCCTGTTGACTTGGCAGCGGACGAGCTATTGCTTGATGTGCTGCTTGAGGAACCGGAACTGGAATCCGCTTTGCCTGAAAAATCGGTGATGACAAAAACATTTTTAACGGATGTCATGTCGGTCATGGGTTTTAAAATCGCATTCAGCGAATTGCCAGATTCGTCCTGCTCCAATTTCTGAATTATGCCGACCTTCAAATCTTTTGGGAAAATACCGCCGATACCGGTCGTAATTACAATGTCTCCGACAGCGGCGCTGCTGTTTTTTGGCAGATAATTTAGTTGAAATTCGCCTTTTGCTGCGAGGTCTCTTTTTCCATGAGTTATGCCAGTATCGCCGGTCTGGCTGATAATAGACCCGACATGAACCGACGGGTCGAGTATTGTGCTGACAACGGAAGAGGTCAGGGACGGGGAAACGACTATCCCGACAAGCCCCTCGGATGTAATTACCGGATCGTCTTTCTCAATGCCTGCAAGCGTTCCCTTATTTATCGTGAATGAAGAGAACCATTGACCCGGGTCACGTGATATCACCATTGCGGGTGTGTAAACGCGGTCGTCTTTTTCAGTTGTTATGTTTATCATAGTAGTTAACCGCTCGTTTTCGCTTTTCAGTTTATTATAGTCAACCATTTTGCTTTGCAGTTCGCTGATTTCCTTCTTCAGTTTGGCATTTTCTGATTTAAGGGAGTGGATATTTAATAAATCGTTGATAAATCCGGAAAATCCACTGGAAATATATGATGAGGCGGTTTGAAACGGGCTGATTATGGTACTGATTATATTTTGTGTAATAGTAGGCAAACCGCCTGTAGCCGCCGTGCGTAGCATAAGTCCGATCAGCAGGCAGGCGACTGCTGCGAAGATTTTAAATTTTAGGCTTTTGAAAAATTCACGCACGGGTTAACCTCCAATCATTAATTGCGCTTAAAATTACAAAACATACAAACTATATGTAATAAAATCCGTTATGTTCTAAAAAAGTAGGAACATGCCTCAAAATAAAAATAGGGCGGAAAGCATGCCTACAAAAGTAAGCATGCCATTCCCCCCTTTTATTCCCTTTTTAAATTATTTGCGTCTTGTGTTGAAAAGCACACTTGCCAGTTTACCGGTCATATCGTCGAGCAGTTTACCGGTACCTTCAACGACGCAGTCGAGCGGGCTTTCTGCTACATTGACAGGGATACCGGTTTCATTGGCTATAAGCTGGTCAAGACCGCGAAGCAGCGCCCCGCCGCCGGTAAGCATAATGCCCCGGTCAATTATATCGGCAGAAAGTTCGGGGGGTGTTAATTCCAATGTGCTGCGGATTGCGTCTACTATTGCAGCAACTGGGTCTGACAGAGCTTCACGAATTTCTTCAGAAGTAATTTTTATATTGCTGGGCAGGCCGTCAAGCAGATTGCGGCCTTTAATTTCCATTTCACCTTCATCGGGATAGGGGTAAGCAGAGCCGATACTGATTTTGATTTCTTCGGCTGTGCGCTCACCGATAAGAAGGTTGTACTTTTTCTTTATATAGTTAATGATAGCATCATCAAATTCATCGCCAGCCACGCGGACAGAACGAGAGGTGACGATACCGCCAAGCGAAATAACGGCAACTTCAGCAGTGCCGCCGCCGATATCGACAACCATTGAACCTGTAGCTTCCTCGACAGGAAGTCCGGCACCGATAGCTGCAGCCATCGGCTCTTCTATAAGATAAGTATCCTTTGAACCTGCCTGAAAAGCTGCCTCATCAACCGCACGCTTTTCGACCTCAGTTACGCCTGAAGGTATGCAGATAATGATACGCGGTTTTGAAAATACGCCGCCGCTAACCACCTTGCGGATGAACTGTTTGAGCATATTAGATGTTATATCAAAATCGGCGATAACACCGTCTTTAAGAGGACGGATCGCCTTAATTGAACCCGGTGTGCGTCCTATCATCTGTTTTGCTTCGTTGCCGACAGCCAGAACGCAGTCGTTTTTGACGTCAACTGCAACAACTGAAGGCTCACGCAGGACAATACCTTTGCCTTTCATATAAATTAGTGTATTTGCAGTTCCTAAATCTATTCCGATATCACGGGAAAACATAATTTAAACTGCCCCTTTCAACATACTGCTTAGTTTTTCCATTCTTTGCACGTTATGCTTCGGCAAAACGAAGCATATATCCTTGATTTTTGTGATTGCTTTTTTTATTATAATCCAGAATTAATTTATTAACAACACATTTATTTGCTTTTATTATATTTTTTGTTTTATAATAGTCAAACAGGAACAATCTTTGTGCTTTTTTTATTTTATTTGCTCAAAAAATTTAATCCGACAAAAAGTAAATTATTATTTATCTTAATGGAGGAAAATTATGTACGAAAATTTTGACGCCATAGTAATTGGTTGTGGTTTTTCAGGGGCTACTGCTGCAAGATGCCTCGCTGAAAAAGGAAAGAAAGTCCTTATTCTTGAGAAACGAGATCATATCGCCGGCAATATGTATGACTTCATAGATGAAAACGGCATTTTGACGCATAAATACGGCCCGCATATCTTCCATACGAACAATAAAACCGTATTTGAGTTTTTGAAACGCTTTACTGATTTTATGCCGTACGAACACCGCGTTATCGGAAGAATCGACGGCCAGTATGTACCCATTCCGTTCAATTTTGAATCCGCGGACCGCCTGTTTGGGAAGGAAAAATCAGCAAAGATTAAGGAAGCGCTGAAAAAAGAATATGGTGACAGGGAAAAGGTCACTGTAAACGAGCTTCTTGAAGGGCAAGGGGAAATACGCAAAATTGGCGAATTTGTATTTGAAAAAGTCTTTCTCCATTATACCGCAAAACAGTGGGGAATGCCCCCGGAAAAAGTAGACAAGTCTGTCCTGAGCCGCGTGCCGGTCGTTTTGGGCTATGACGACAGGTATTTCCAAGACACATATCAGTATATGCCGAAAGACGGCTATACAAAGCTGTTTGAAAACATGCTCAGGCATGAAAATATAACCGTTAAAACCAATGTTGACGCATTAAGCCTTATCCATGCTGATGCGCAGAGCGGTAAAGTCACCATAGGCGATGAAGTCTATGAAAAGCCGATAATCTGGACAGCTCCGGCCGATGAACTGTTCGGCTGCGTTTTCGGAAGGCTGCCTTACCGCTCGCTTTATCTTAAGATAGAACATATCAACAAAACCTGGTTCCAGCCGGCGGCCGTCGTCAATTACCCGAATGAGGAAGATTTCACGAGAATTACCGAATTCAAATATCTGACCGGCCAGAGAATAGAAGGCAAGACGACAATTATGAAAGAATACCCTATGCAGTACGACCCGAACGCTGAAAAGGGCAATATACCTTATTATCCGATAGTCGGGCAGGAGAATCAGGCGCTTTATGACAAATACGCAGAACTCGCCGGAAAGATAGGGAACCTCTACCTCTGCGGCAGACTTGCGCAATACAGATATTTCAACATGGATGCGGCTGTCGCTGAGGCACTGAAACTGGCTGAAAGAATAAGTTAAGGCCTGCACGCCTTTACACTGTAATCTATAATCTGCCGGTATTACCGCAAATAAAGCAAATTTTTCGATAGAATTACATTCTAAAATTATTTCTTGTTCCTTTTCATCCAAATTGATGTTATAATATTATTTAAGTTGTAACATCGAGAGGTGCAAATATGGGACTGATTGAGAAAATAATAGGTTCTCACAGCAAGCGCGAACTGAAGCGCATATATCCGATTACCAACAGAGTGCTGGAGCTTGAAGATAAATACAAAGCTATGTCGGAGGCTGAACTGAAAGCGGTTACACCGGCGCTTAAAGAAAAGCTGCATAACGGAGCAAGCCTTGATGATATTCTTCCGGATGCTTTTGCAGCGGTCAGGGAGGCTGCCGACAGGGTTCTCGGAATGAGGCCGTTTCCAGTTCAGGTAACAGGCGGTATTGTTCTTCATCAGGGGCGTATCGCTGAAATGAAGACCGGTGAAGGTAAAACGCTGGTCGCTACAATGCCTGCATACCTCAACGCTTTGACGGGCAAAGGCGTGCACATTGTAACCGTCAACGATTACCTTGCGCGTTACGGCAGTGAATGGATGGGCAAGGTTTACCGTTATCTTGGGCTGAAGGTCGGCCTTATTGTCCATGATATGGATACTGACGCAAGGCGTGAGGCATACAATGCCGACATAACGTACGGCACGAACAACGAGTTTGGTTTCGACTACCTGCGCGACAACATGGTGATTTACAAAGAGCAAATGGTCCAGCGCGGATTCAATTTTGCAATAGTTGACGAGGTCGACTCGATACTTATTGATGAAGCGCGTACGCCGCTCATAATTTCCGGCGAGGGCGAAAAATCGACGGATCTGTATGAGGCAGTGGACAAATTTGTAAGAACCTTGTCGATGACTAAGGTAAGAGAGCTTGACGACAAGGAACTGAACGAAGATATCGAAGGGGACTATGTTGTCGACGAAAAGGCCAAGACCGCGACACTCAATCCCTCCGGTATAAAAAAGGCCGAAAAATACTTCAATGTCGAAAACCTGTCTGATCCTGAGAACTTAACGCTTCTTCACCATATCAACCAGGCGCTTCGCGCCCACGGTGTTATGAGGAAGGATATCGACTATGTTGTCAAAGACGGCCAGGTTATTATTGTCGATGAGTTTACCGGAAGGCTCATGTACGGCCGCCGGTATAACGAGGGGCTTCATCAGGCAATAGAGGCCAAGGAGCATGTAAAGGTCGAGCGCGAGTCAAAAACCCTTGCGACAATAACCTTCCAGAACTTCTTCCGCATGTATAAGAAGCTTTCAGGTATGACTGGTACGGCTCTGACCGAAGAAGAAGAGTTCCGTCAGATCTATAAGCTTGACGTTATCGAGATTCCCACCAACAAGCCGATGATCAGGATTGACCATCCTGATGTGATTTATAAGACAGAAAAGGCTAAATTTAATGCCGTAATCAATCAGATTATCGAGTGCCATAAAAAAGGACAGCCTGTGCTGGTGGGTACTATTTCTATTGAAAAATCAGAGCTTCTGAGCAAAATGCTTAAAAAGCATGGCATAAAGCATGAAGTGCTGAACGCTAAATATCATGAGAAAGAAGCCGAAATAATCGCACAGGCAGGCAAAAAAGGCGCTGTAACTATTGCGACAAATATGGCCGGACGAGGCACCGATATTATGCTGGGCGGCAACGCGGAGTGGCTTGCAAAGGCGGATATGCGCAAAGCCGGCATGTCTGAAGAGCTTATAAATGAGGCTACAAGCTACGCCGAGACAGATGACCCAGAAGTCCTTGAGGCCCGAAAGAAGTTCCGCGAGCTTTACGAAAAGCACAAAGTCATTGTCGACAAAGAGGCTGAAGAAGTCAAAGCGGTGGGCGGACTGTTCATAGTTGGCACAGAACGCCATGAAGCACGCCGTATCGACAACCAGCTCCGCGGACGTGCAGGGCGTCAGGGTGACCCCGGCGAATCAAGGTTTTTCATTTCTCTTGAAGACGATTTGATGCGTTTGTTCGGCGGCGAGCGTATCCAGAGCCTTATGGAGACGCTGGGTATTGATGAAAACGAGCCGATTGAGAACAAATGGCTTACGAACTCTATTGAGAACGCACAGCGCAAGGTAGAGGGACGCAACTTTGCCATCCGTAAAAATGTCCTTCAGTTCGATGACGTAATGAACCGCCAGCGTGAGGTCATTTACAGTCAGCGCCAGCAGGTGCTTAACGGCGAGAGCATGAAGGAATACATCCTTAAGATGATAGACGACAGTATAAACCGCTCTTATGAGCAGTTTATCGGCAATGACCCGACGCCTGACAACTGGAATATTGCTGGACTCCGCAACTATTATCTTGGGTGGCTGACCACCGAGGATGATTTCAACTTTAGCCGCGAAGAGCTTCAGGAATTGAATCCAGTTGAAGATATAAAGGAAGTGCTTCTCGAGCGTGCTCATAAGCTGTATGAACAGCGTGAGAAGATGTTCGGAGAAGAAATTATGCGCGAACTTGAGCGTGTAATACTTCTGCGCGTCGTTGACCAGAAATGGATGGATCACATCGACGCTATGGATGAACTCCGTCAGGGTATATATCTGCGCGCTTATGGACAGCAGGACCCTGTTGTCGAGTATCGCCGTGAAGGTTACGATATGTTTGAAGAGATGGTCGAGGCTATCCGAGAGGATACGGTGCGCCTTATTCTGACCGTGCAGATCCGCCGCGAGGAAGAACCGCGCAGAGAGCAGGTGGCGAGACCTATGATGGCAAGCCACGGAGACGGCAGCGAAGAGAAAAAGAAACCTGTAAGGGTAGGTAAAAAGCCTGGCCGAAACGACCCATGCCCATGTGGAAGCGGCAAAAAGTATAAAAAGTGTTGTGGCAGGGACGACTGAATTAAAGTAAAAACGGCAGGCTGCAAAAGTCTTGCGGCCTGCTTTTTTATCATATATTATATTCAGGAACGGTTTTAATGACGGCGGTATTGGCTATGCTGAGGCATTGCCGTACCTGCCTTTTTTAACCGCCATGCTTGCTTGCACTACATAAACTTGCGTTTTAATTTCAGGAGGCGTTTTACTATTAACAGGAAATACAGCGTTCTATTATTCGATTTGGGCGGAGTGCTCATTGACTGCGACAAATTTAAAAAACTACTTGAATGGCAAAACTGGACCGATGATGCGGAAGAGCTTGAGAAGAAATGGCGGGAGACTGAAACTGTCAAACTCTATGAGCTCGGCAGTATCGGTACTAAGGAATTCTACGACCAAATTGTCTCCGAATTTGCCTTAAATGTCAGCGCGGCGCGCTTCATTAAGGAATTTCGTTTACTGCCGAAAGGGTTCTATAAAGGCGCAAAGGTCGTATTAAAGCAGCTTTCAAAAAAGTACATGACAGTTGCTCTGTCGAATACAAACGAAGTTCACTGGAACAAACTATGTGATGTTGACTCTGTTCAAAAATATTTCAAGAGATGTTATCCTTCCCATCTGATACATAAAATAAAGCCGAACGCAGATGCATTTACATATGTAATAAAGCAGCTTAAGGTTGAGCCTTCTGCCATAGCATTTTTTGACGACAAGGAAGAAAATATCGAAGCGGCTAAAAAGCTTGGTATTGACGCATACCTGTCCAAAGGGTTTGAAAGCCTTTGCGAGAATCTCAATGAGCTTTCAGTACTATAAAACTAAAGCTTCCTTCTGAAATCAACCGGAAGGAAGCTTATTTTTATATGCCTTAAAGACATAAAAAGTGGTGCTGCGATTTGCAGCACCACTTTGAAATAATACAGATTATTAATTGGTACCGGTTCGACTGAAGCAGTATTCAAACTTAATCGAACAGTGGTCGCCGCGGGAGAAGTCAGGCTCATATCCTGCGGAGGCGATGCGCCTCGAAAGGCAGGCAAGACATTCTGCCGCTTCCTCGCCGGTGCAAATTTTGTTGTCATAAAGGGCATAATCACTGCGGTGCTCTACAGGCGAAAGGTTCGGCATGACGACGTTTGCTCCGGCTTTAAGCCCCTTTTCGCGGCCGAGAGGGTCGGCCGTTCCAAGTGCCGTCGTGGCAGGAATCAGAGCCTGAGGGAGCATAAGGCGCACAAGTGCAAGCATTATAAGCGTGAGCTTTACGCTTCCCGCTTTTTCATGGGCAAAAATAGTGTCTTTGTGAGGAATAAAAGGCCCGATGCCTACCATATGGGGCTGAAGCTCGCGGAGGAACTCAAGGTCTGCGGCAAGGTTTTCCGTTGTCTGATAGGGCGAACCCACCATGAAACCCGCGCCCACTTGAAATCCTATTTCCTTGAGGTTAAAAAGGCACTGCTTGCGGTTTTCAAGGCTCAAATTTTCCGGGTGCAGCTTTGCGTAATGGTCGTCGAGAGCGGTTTCATGCCTTAAAAGATACCTGTCTGCGCCGGCCTCGAAATAGCGTTCATAAGTTTCCTTTGATTTTTCGCCTATCGATAATGTCACGGCGCTGTCTGGAAAACGGCTTTTTATTTCAGTGATGATTTTGCACATGATGTCGTCTGTGTAATATAAATCCTCGCCGCTTTGCAGAACAAAGGTTCTGAAGCCCAGTTTATGCCCTTTTTCACAGCACTCCAAGATTTCCTGCGGCGATAATCTGTATCTTACGGCGTTTTTGTTGCCGTTCCTGATACCGCAGTAGTAGCAGCCGTTTTTGCAGTAGTTGCTGAATTCAATAAGCCCGCGGAAGTAAACCTTTTTGCCGTAATATTGCTGCCTTACTGCGTCAGCCGCGGCAAAAAGCTCTGTTGGGTCGTTATTTTTATAATAATCAATGAGCTCGCATAATTCCTGCCGGCTCATTGAGCTAATGCCTTCAAAATTTTTCGCCATATTAATTCACCCCTTTGCGAAGCGGCTTTAAGTTTGACTGCCGCCCTCTATCTTATATATCTTTTTCCACATTAAAATAAACTGCGTTTCGATTATAGGCAGCGCCGCGCCGAGAATGGCAAATGCGGACGCCCCGATATATGCTCCCGCGCCGAAATTCAAACGGATTCGCGGGAAAAATCTGATGGAAGTATATTTATAATAGCAAACAACGCTGATAATTGCGAGCACTATTTCAGCGATAATTGCTGCCGCGTCTGTAGCTGTAAAGCTGTAGATTGAAAAAGAGGTACGCTTTTGCCCGCCGTAACCCCTTGCTTTCATCGAATCGGCCGTATCAAGCCCATCCTCCATTGACCAGCTCAGCAGGATTGATATCTCCCGGAGCGCCCTCTTGAATCGGGATTTTCTATTGCCGTCAGAGGCGGGGAAAAGCGTTTTCTGCGCGGCTGAAATGGCTTTGAGCCTGCGGGCAAACATCGGTATCATGCGCTGTGTCATAACCAATACCATTGACGCAGCCGGTGCAATCCCGGAAAACAGGTACATGAACTTGTCCGGCGTGACAAGTACGTTGTAAACCGAAAACCAGAGAAAGATAAGCAGCAGCATGCCGCCGGAACACGCGCCGTAGAATGTGGCTTCCATGGTCACCGGATTGCCGAAAAGATAGAAAAGAACGGTTTTGCCGCCCGAGTTAACGAGCGGGTTAAACAGGGCGACAGCTATGCACAGCGGCAGCGACCATGCAAGCTGGCGCAGCAGATGTCTTGCCCCGAGTAGCATTATATTTTGAACAGCGGCAAAAACAAGACCAATCGCTATGAAAATCGGGTTGAAGAACAGCATGGACATTACGGCAAGAGATATTGTATAAACGAACAATACCGCCGGGTGAAAATAATCAGCCGCCCTTGACTTCATCGCGTCGCTCCTTCTGATTTTCCGAGATCAATCGTATAAACCCATCTGACGGTGTCACCGGGTTTGACCGTCGCTTTGTTGCAGGGCTGGGAATCAAATTTGCCGTTGATACTGTATATCCAGCCGCTGCTCGCCCCGCGATTAAATTCTGCAAGATTGTCTATCATCGATATATATACAGAGCCGGAAGAGTTTTTGGCTTTATAGTCTATATGCTTTTTGTCGCAGTATCTTTTGAGAATAGTGTATGCAGTGTCGCCTGATTTGAATTCGACTTTTACTTTATTGGCAACAATACCCTCGTCACCTTTTGTCGCGTCGATTGTCAAATAGACGAATTTTTTGTCGGAGCTGTCTTTGCCGCCGGATGTGTCTTTTGAAGGCGTTGAGCTGGCGGGAGCGGAAGAGACAGAACCGCCGTTTGAAGACGATGAGCTGGGAGCAGAAGAAGTAGAATTGCTGCTGCTTGGGGATGAGACAACTGCGGATGACGTGGCTTGAACCTTTGAGCTGCTTGAAGAAACGGCTGAACTGCCGTTTGCCTTGCAGCCAAAGAGCACTACGGATAATGTAAGCACTATCAGCAGCGGAGTTAAGTATATTTTAAACTTGTCTTTGAACATTATGTCCTCCGAAAATGGGTTAAGGTTAAAAGAAGATACCTTAATATTTTAACCCGTTTGTGTATTCTTTGTCAATGTAAGACGGCTTGTCGCAGTTGTCCTGATTTTAGCATAAGCTGATAAAAGGAGGTGAGAATTCCGATGACATATAGGGAAGCGCTCGAAGACCAGCTTAGAATGATTAAATTCCGCGAACAGCATTATTACAGCAACAAGCCAGAAGATGATGATGTATCAGTTGAAGCACCTGAATCCGAGAATAAAGAGTTTAGCAATTATCCACCTGATATTGAGATGAAGAGAACAAGTTTTTATCACGGATAGAGTACTTAGCCCTTGTTCACTGAAGACTCGGTGAACAAGGGTAATTTTTTGGGTTGCTTACAAAAAATAGCGCACGTTTCCGTACGCCTGAGGGTATGTATAAATTTATTTTATAAAATGTTATAATTTTTGAAGTGTTTTTTTCTTTTGGCTCGTTATATAAGTGTAGGGACACAAGGGAGTGAGAAAGATCAGAGAAGAAGAGTTTAGAGAATTAGTTTCAAAATATGAAAAACTAATCTACACAATCTGCTATTCCTTTACTAAAAATTATTTTGACGCCGAAGATCTTGCTCAAGAAACCTTCTTATCTGCCTACAAACACCTTGCGTCCTTAAGTAACGATAATCCCAAAGCCTATTTGACGGCAATCGCGGCGAACAAGTGCCGGGACTTTCTCAAAAGTCCATCGCGAAAAACCGACAGTCTGACAGATGAGGAACTCAGCTTAATAGAAGACTGTAGCCCCTCGCCGGAGGAGGAACTTATCCAAAGAGACACAAACGAACGATTACATAGGCTATGCATCCGACTAAAAGAGCCTTACAGAACCATCGCGACAGATTATTTTTGCAAGGGGAAAAAGCTATCGGAAATGTCACGCGAGAGCGGCCGAAATCAAAAAACACTTGAAACGCAGCTTTACAGGGCAAAAAAGCTGCTTCGTGCCATGTGGAGGGAGGAAGAAATATGAATGGAAGTAAAGTTGTTGATTTCGGCTTATTTGGCAAAGATGGCCACCTGACACCCAAAGCGCTCGCCTTGTTAAAAGAGGGCAGGCTCAGCGATGAGGAGATGGCGATGGCACTTTCCCATATCGGAAGCTGTGAAGCATGTGCCGAGGCTTTTGCCTCCGACTTCACTGAAGAGGAATTATTGGAAGTGCCGCACGATTTTGAAACAGAACTACAGGACAAAATTAAGCAGATTGAGACAGACAAAAAGCGTGGTTTTACTTTGTATGTGTTGCGTGTAGCGATAGCTGCCTGCGCCGCAATTGCAATCACATTTTCGGGTACGTTAAATCAATTGTCCGGTAAGCCTAAAATCGGAAGTAAAATAAAAGCGCCGGATTTGAGTTTTGTAAATACGATAAATCAGCAGCTTAAAGATTTCTCACAGAATATTTTAAATATGGAGGTATGGATAAATGCCGCAAAAAAGAAATAAGTTTCTGACGGTTGTCTTTTCATGCCTGCCTGGTGCGGGGCATATGTTCATGGGCTTTATGAAAATGGGCCTTTCACTGATGATTCCGTTTTTTTTGATAATATTTTTATCCTCATGGCTTGATTTAGGGCCGTTGATGTATATTATACCGATACTCTGCTTCTACTCGTTTTTTGATGCGATCAATAAGTGCTTTTCAAGCGATGAAATATTCAGCCAGTTTGAAGACCATTATTTGCTTTCGGCTGACAGGATTTTAGAAAGCAGATACTTAAAGGGAAAGGGAAGACTATTTATAGGCATACTTATACTTTTGCTCGGTCTGTATATGCTTTATAAGACTGGGGTGGATAGTCTCAGTTATTATATTTCGGCTGAGGTTTTGAATACAATAATAAGAGTGGCCGACTTTATACCTAAGATAGCCGTCAGTTTAATAATCATCATTGCCGGCATTTATCTCATAGTCGGAAAGAAAAGGAGTGTCGACAAAGATGTTTAAAGGGAGAAGGGTTGGCACGTTTACTGCCGGCATTGTATTGGTTGTTTTCGGCGTCATGTTTTTGCTCCATACGTTCTTCCCATTTTTTGATTACAATTTCATCTTTTCGCTCTGGCCTGTTATTCTGATACTTCTTGGATTTGAAATCATAATTTCTTACGTCATCAACGATGAAAATAAGCTGCGGTATGACGCCGGCGCCATTGCCCTTACTATTACACTTGGGATTTTCGCGATGACTATGGGCGGAATGCAGTATGTGTTAGAACATGCGAAGGATATCGGCTGCATTATAAGGATATAAAATAAAACATGAAAACGGTCTGAAGGAAACTAACTTCAGGCCGTTTTTGCATAGTTAATAATACGTAGAAAAATCCCCTTGCCGCGAGGCAAGGGGATTTTATATGCAACAATTAAATTACTTTGCCTGTGAAACAGCAACAGCGCAAGCAACGGTCGCACCGACCATCGGGTTGTTGCCCATACCGATAAGGCCCATCATTTCAACATGAGCCGGAACAGACGATGAACCAGCGAACTGGGCATCACCGTGCAGACGGCCGAGGCTGTCGGTCAGGCCATAGGAAGCAGGGCCGGCCCCCATGTTGTCCGGATGGAGCGTACGGCCTGTGCCGCCGCCGGAAGCAACTGAGAAGTACTTCTTGCCGTTTTCCTGGCACCATTTCTTGTATGTGCCGGCGACAAGGTGCTGGAACCTGACGGGGTTGGTTGAGTTACCGGTGATGGAAACGTCAACGCTCTCTTTCTGCATGATTGCAACGCCTTCTCTGACGTCGTCAGCGCCATAGCATTTGATTGCTGCGCGCTCGCCCTTGGAATAAGCGTGCTCCTCAATAACCTTCAGTTCGGAGGTGAAATAATCGAACTGAGTCTTTACATATGTAAAGCCATTGATACGGCTGATGATGTAAGCAGCGTCTTTGCCAAGGCCGTTGAGTATGACGCGGAGCGGCTCTTTTCTAACCTTGTTAGCTGTGCGTGCGATACCGATAGCACCTTCAGCAGCAGCGAATGATTCGTGTCCGGCAAGGAAGCAGAAGCATTTTGTTTCCTCGCGGAGCAGCATAGCGCCGAGATTGCCGTGGCCTAAGCCAACCTTACGCTGTTCTGCGACTGAACCCGGAACAGTGAAAGCCTGAAGACCGATACCGATTGCCTCGGCAGCGGATGCAGCGTCCTTTACGCCTTTCTTTAATGCAATAGCTGCACCGAGTGTATAGGCCCAGACAGCGTTCTCAAAAGCGATAGGCTGTACGCCTTTAACTATCTTTTCAACGTCCACGCCCTTTGAAAGGCAAAGGTCGCGGGCCTCTTCGAGTGATTTCATGCCATATTCGGCAAGGCATTTATTGATCTTGCCAATTCTTCTCTCATAACCTTCAAACTGTACCATTGTTTTGCCCCTCCCTTACTCTTCACGCGGATCGATGTACTTTACAGCCTCAGCATAGCGGCCGTATGTACCCACGTTTTTCTCAAAGGCTTCCTTCGGGTCAGTGCCATGGCGGATAGCCTGCATCATTTTGCCGATGTTGACAAACTTATAGCCGATGACCTCGTTGTTCTCGTCAAGGCCGAGGCTGAGAACATAGCCTTCTGCTATTGACAGATAGCGGACGCCCTTCGCGTTTGTGCCGAACATCGTGCCAACCTGAGAATACAGGCCTTTGCCCAAGTCCTCAAGTGAAGCACCGATTGGCAGACCGCCTTCGGAGAACGCAGTCTGTGAACGGCCGTAAACAATCTGCTTGAAGAGCTCGCGCATTGCGACGTTGATAGCATCGCAGACGAGGTCAGTATTCAGAGCTTCGAGAATGGTCTTGCCCTGAAGGATCTCAGCAGCCATAGCAGCCGAATGGGTCATGCCAGAGCAGCCGATAGTCTCGACAAGAGCCTCCTCGATAATACCGTTTTTAACATTGAGCGTCAGTTTGCAGCAGCCCTGCTGCGGAGCGCACCAGCCAATGCCGTGCGTCAGCCCAGAAATATCTTTTATCTCATAGGCTTTGACCCATTTGCCTTCTTCAGGAATGGGGGCCGGACCGTGATTCGGACCTTTTTTTACGGGACACATTTTCTCTACTTCCTGGGAATAAGTCATAGCGGTAACTCCTTTCACAGCAACATTTTACCGCGGCGCTGTAAGGGAGGCCCTTGCGCCCGGTTAAATTTTTATACTATATACGGTAGTTTTTACACCGTATTTTGTATATCTATGTAACGGGTAAATAACCCGCCTAATATTATAAGGTATTGTTAAAAAAACTTCAAGGATAAAAGCTAAATAATAGAACAAAGAGACATAGCTTCCTGCAATAGAATAACCTTGTAGTTGTCGCAACAGGTAACAACAGTACGTCAATAGCAATATTGTGTAAATTCTTGTTCAATGCTGTAATTTTACTTGTAATAATTTATAAAATAGTGCAAAATAATAGGTGATACATATTGACCAAAGCGGTAGACTCACAGAAAATTTGCATTTATACAGGCGAAAATATATAAAAACGGAAGGGGAGGCAGAAATGTTAAAGAAACATATGAAAATTGTTGTCGCCGCCGCCTGCGCTTTTGTACTGGTAGCCGGCGCAGCTACCTTTTTTATCGTCAGGGGGATGAGGAGCCTATCCCACGATGCAGTCTATTCAGACGGCTGCAATTTTTCCGGACCGGACGGGTTTATCCATCAGCAGCCGGGGCAGAACAGCGCTTTTATGTTTTTTGATTACAAGAAAAAAGAAAACGGGTATCTGTGGGGCGGCGCAGCGGCGTCCTCGTTCGACAAATACCCGACGGTCATCGCTAAGTACGGCGGCAATATCTACGCGATTGCACCCTACGGGGCGAACAAATCATTTATATATAAAGCCGATAGAGAGGGCAAACAAAAAGAGACTTTAATTGAGGCCGACTCCGACGCAGGCGGAAGAATGATAATAATGAGCGGCAAACTGTATTTCGAGAATACGGTGCACAAGGTTGAAAACCTGACGGCAACGGATGAAACAACGGTTTCGATAAATAGTGTCGATTTAAAGACCAAAAAGCTTTCAACGGTGTCCCCGCGGCATACCGGCAAAAACGCAAGCATATCCCTTCTTGGGTGTTATAAAGACAATCTCTATTACATATACAGCTCACAAAGCGAAGTTTCGGGCGAAGAAACAGTAAAGAACAAGCACGCGATATATGAACTTAACCTCAAGACAGGCGCCGAAAAGGCAATACTGGGCCAGCTTGGAACGATGACAGCCCTTAAATTCTATGGCGACAGCGCATACTATATGCTGACGGACCCAGATACTGAGCAAGTTACGCTCTGCCGGCATCATCTCGATACTGGTGCGGATGAAAAAATAGCCTCCGGTAAAAATATTATCAACAGCATACAGTGTTTTGATGGCAAGGTGTTTTACCGTGTCGGGAAAACGAACACGTCTGAGGGTTACTATTACGACCTAAAGAAAAAGGTGACAAAATCTGTGCCGGTAAAATATGGCTCTAATCAGAATTTCTATATAGTCGGCGAGTCGAACGACCTGTTCATTATAATATGCTGGGGAACAGGAAATGGGGGTCAGGCTCAAAACGGCACCTATGCCTATATTAAAAAGGCAGACTACTATGCCGGAAAGGTTCAGCCGGTAAAATTCAAATAAAAACAGCCGCGCTTTTCGCGCGGCTGTAAACAGATTCGCGTAGGATATGTACCCGGCAGAACTTAAGTGGTGCCTTATTATGCAGCAAAAAACCCCTCGGCTTTATCGCCGGAAGGGGCGTAAAAAGGGACTTGGACCGCAGCTTCGCGGCAAAAGAAATTTGGGGAGAAAGGAGGGTAATAAAGATTACACCTATAATATAGTTTGTAATTATTAACTAAACGTTAATAAAAAGTAAAAAATATTTTTCGTTTAAATTTTAACACAGATATGTGCCAACACTGGCAAAAGGGCTGTCTATATGTTATAATAAAATTATTAAATAATTATTAACAATATGATGAGGTGTTAAAATGCCGGTAGTAGATTATGATCAGTATAAGACAATGCTCGAGACCGCTTATAAGAACAAATATGCTTATCCAGCATTCAATGTTTCTTCTATAGAGACTGCCAACGCTGTTCTTGAAGGTCTTGCAGAAGCCGAGTCAGACGGTATTATTCAAATTTCAATTGGTGGCGGAGAATTCGCTTCCGGAAATTATATCAAGGACAGTGCAATCGGTGCAATGACCCTTGCACAGCACGTGCACCTTGTAGCAAAGAAATATAATATTTTTGTTGCTCTTCATACGGACCATTGCAAAGCTTCAAAACTGCCGTCATTTGTTTTGCCTCTTATTGAAGAGACTGAAAAACGTCGCGCAAGAGGCGAAAGCAATCTGTTCAACAGCCACATGTTCGATGGCAGCGACATCCCCCTTGACAAAAATATCGAGATCGCAACGGATTTGTTCAAGCGCTGCGCAAAGAACAAGATTATCCTCGAAGTCGAGGCCGGTGTAGTCGGCGGTGAGGAAGACGGTATGGACAATTCCGGAGTACCAAACGATAAGCTTTATTCCACACCCGAAGATATGCTGCGTTTCTATGAAGCTCTCGGCAAGATTCCGGATGCGACATATATGCTCGCTGCAACATTCGGAAACGTCCATGGCGTTTACAAGCCGGGCAATGTAAAGCTTCGTCCGAAAGTATTAAAAGAAGGCCAGGAAGCGCTGAAAGCGAAATACGGCGACGACGCACATTTCCTGTTCGTGTTCCACGGCGGTTCGGGTTCTCCGAAGGAAGATATCGCCGAAACTCTGAATTACGGCTGCGTCAAGATGAACATAGATACAGACACGCAGTATGCGTTTACAAGGCCTATTGTCGACCATATGTTTAAGAATTATGACGGCGTGCTTAAGGTTGAGGGCGAGGTCGGCAACAAGAAGGTTTATGATCCGCGCTCATATCTCAAGGCTGCTGAAAAGGGCATGGCACAGCGTGTTATTGAAGCCTGCCAGGACCTCAATTCTGTCGGAAAGACGCTGTGCAAATAATTTTTACAAGCGCAAAAAAGGGCCGCCGGCTTTTACCGGCGGCCTTCAGTATTTTTATTTTTGCTGCGCCTTTTAAGATATTGTTTTTTTAAAGATGTAATTTAACGTTTATGTCGTTTTGTAGTTTAATAAAGAAGTATTTTTAGCAGCCGTATGGGAGAGGCAAAACAATCTCATCAAACTGATTTGCATTTCTCAACAATTTCATTTTTGCAGCTTTCACAGATATATTGACCTTTGTAATTGATGAGGTTTTCCATAGAATTGCAGAATAAACATCCGCGTATGTATTTCTTTAAGTAAATGCTGTTTTCATCACAGAAGAATTCGATGGGATCGCCTGACTCAATATTCAGATTTTGCCGGGTTTCTCTGGGTATGACAATCCTTCCAAGCAGGTCGATTTTCCTGACTATGCCGGTTGATTTCATCTTTGCACCTCCTCTTCTGTTAAAATCTGTGAGGCTTTAAATTGCCCGAAAAACTTAATATGGCAATTATCAAAATTATGAACTGGCTACTGAAATATACAACATATGACTAAAATATGATAAAACACCATATGATGCTTGATAGATTATATTATGACATAATTCATTAAATAATGCAATCAAATACCAGTAAGTTTAAAAAATTTATATAATTTTACTAAATAATTATATAAAAATGTCGGCAAGACTGAAAATCCCCCGGTTTTCAAGACCGGGGGATAAAAATATACAATTTAATCAGTACTTGCCGAAATCATCGTTGCCAACTGTTTCTGTTTCTACTTCATTTTCCTGTTCTTCAGAAGCGGCTTCAGTAACAGCGTCCTCAGCGTTTTCGTTGGAAACATTCCAATCGGTATTGCTGCGCAGCTTGAATTGGGCCAACATGTCGTTTAGGGCAGCAGATTGGTTAGACAATTCCTCACTTGAAGCTGCGCTTTCCTCGGCTATTGCAGAATTGGTTTGGATAACCTGTGAAACCTGACTGAGGCCTTTGTCGATTTGCGAAATACCTGTTGCCTGTTCGGCTGAGGAATCGGCAATTTCAGAAACCAGGGACAGCGCTTTTTCAACCCCGTTAGCAATGCCTTTGAATGCTTCTGCTGTATCCTTTGCGATTTTTGTGCCGATATTTACTTTTTGCAGAGAAGATTCGATAAGCGACGCAGTATTCTTGGCTGCTTCGGCGCTTTTAGCAGCGAGGTTTCTCACCTCTTCCGCGACGACGGCAAAGCCCTTTCCGTATTGGCCCGCGCGTGCCGCTTCAACAGCCGCATTAAGGGACAAGATGTTTGTCTGGAAAGCGATATCGTCGATCACTTTGATTATCTTTGAAATATTAATCGACGATTCATTTATATCGTTCATTGATTTTAACATTTCCGCCATTTGGACATTTCCGCTTTCGGCGTCTATTTTGACTTGTTCTACAAGTTCATTGGCTTTGTTGGCGTTAATCGCGTTTTTGTTTGTCCTTTCCTTGATTTCCGTAATTGAAGCTGTGAGCTCTTCAACGACGCTGGCTTGTTCCGTTGCGCCCTGGGAGAGAAGCTGGCTTCCGTGCGACACCTGTGCAGAGTCTGAGGCAACCTGTGCCGCGGCTTCACTTACGCTGCTCAAAAACTCGTTGAATTTGGCAGTGATTGCGTTCATAGCGTCGGATATAGCTTTAAGGTCGCCGTCAAAACTTATTGTCTCTTCAATATTGAAGTTGCCCTGTGACATCTGAAGCAGCCTGCTGGAAATTTCCTGAATTACACGCTGGAATTCGAGCGAAGTCATATTCACAGAGTCAACAAGCTCTTTGTATTCGCCTTTGAATTCACCTTCAATAGTGCCGCCAACGCTGCCGTTAGCGATTTCCTTCATCAAGTTATTAATCTGCACAGTAGGTTCTTGAATTGAATCAAGTGCATTGTTAAAGGATTCGATGATGTGCATGAACTCGCCGTTAAACTTGGACGAATCACCGCGGATATCAAGTTTGCCTTCTGCGGCAGCATTAGAAATCTTAATTGATTCATCAATTGTTGCCTTGATTGTCTCCATCAATTTGATAAATGAAGGGATCAGTTGGTCGTTTTCGCTTAACTTGCCAGTTGCTTTAAGATTGTCGAGAGAACTGATGTTGCCTTCGGACAGCTCATTAACGATTGTTAGGATTTTATTAAACGCGTCAAGCACTGCATTTACGGACTCGGTAAGTTTCTTAAAATCGCCGTTGTAATTGCCTTCGCATCTTGCAGAAAAATCACAGACAGCCATATTATTTAAGACTGTTATTGTTTCAGATATAGGAGCAGACATAGAGTCCAGTGTGTCACTGAAGCCGTCCAATATGAATTTGAATCCGCCTTCAAACTTAGAACTGTCTGGACGGGCGTTAATATTGCCATTTGTCGCCTCATTCGATATCTTTTCGACCTCGCTTACAAGGTCGTCGAATGATTTCATCAGCTTTATGAGAGCGGGAGTTAAGCAGTCATTTTCACTGAGCTTGCCCGCGATTTCAAGCTGGTCAAGGGTCTGCAGGTCGCCGTTTGATATTTGGGTTATGATATCCTGGAACTGGTTAACAAGCCTTACATGGTCGTTTAATGACTCGGCCATTATCCTATACTGGCCCTCATATTCGCCTTCCATGCCGTGTGAGAAATCATTGACTGTGAAGTTCTGTAAGATGCCGTTTAATTCTTCGATTGGCTTTGCGGCCGCATCACAACTGCTGTTGATATTTTCGGCAAGCTCGCGCCATTTGCCGCTGTATTTGCCTATGTTGCAGCGTATGTCAAAGCGGCCATGGGAAATACCGTTGAGCATTGTCTGCACGTCGCTGAACAGCGAATATACTACCGAAGCGGCGTTGTTAACTGCATTTGCCGTAATATCGTTGCTGTCGTAAGCCTCATTTGAGGGAACCTTGCCGTTTGCAATATCCTGAAGGGCCCCTACAACATTTCGTGCATAATAATCGGCAAAATCGTCAATTTCCTTCGCAATTTGACTGTTTTTAATATTGCAGCGGGCATGGATATGCCCTTTTCTGAGTTCAGAAATAACTTCTTGAATCTTGGAAAAGGGTATTGTGAACCAGTAGGAAACCACAAGTGATAACACTAAAAAGGCAATAAGTATTGCGCCAAAATAAATATATGTGGCCTCCGTACTTAAATTCAGTGCTTTACCTATTGCACCGAGTATACAAATCAATAAAGCGGTGCCAAAAAGCAAAAAAAATGTTTTTATTCGCAGCGCGGCCCCATTTTTCTTTTGATGACTCATTGCAGAAAACTTCTTTCACTTAAAATTTAATTTTCATCTGGTTTTTATGTGGTTCCGGTTTTTAATTCCCCCTCCTTTTTGAACCGGAAAGCCGAATTTTAAAAATTTAAGTATATATAAATGTTAGTGCATAATAACCGTTTTATATACAGAAGGCTTCAGGATAATATTTATATTGATATTTATTTACAAAATATTATAGCACTTAATGTTAAGTTGTCAAATTTTAATAGAAAATATAGCGTATATGCGTTAAATATAAGTTAAAGTTGAACAAAGCAAAAAAACATAGATAAAGCCCCATGCTGCCTAAATTCTATAGCATGGGGCTTTGGGTCACGTTTTTTATTTTGCGTTGCGTTGAAGCAGTTTAAAACCGTATGCAGGAATCTGTATAGTCTCGCTTTCGGGATTTCCGTCAAGCATATTTTTGTACTGATCGGTGATTTTGACGGTTTTGGTTTCTTCTGTAAAATTCATAATAAATACGAAATCATTTTCTCCGTCAGTGCGGTACTCGGCGGAAACGCCTTCGGGAAGCTCTGAGTCAATTGTTTTCTTTATGCCGAATTTTTCGATGATGCTCGAATAAAATTTGTCGAGGAAGTCTGTGCCAGTCCGCGCAGCAATATAATAAGCGTGGCCTTTTCCATAGTTATTGACAGTCAAAGCGGGTTTGCCTTTGTAAAAATCAGATTTATATATTGCCAGCACCTGAGCCTTCTCTGCGTGTATTATATCGCACATGTCTTTTATATCAAAACTGCCTTTAAATCCAAGCTCGTTGCCTTCATTCAGAACAATGCTGTTTTTGTCGCTGGGATATAGCGCATCCTGCTCTTCATCCCAGATTCCCAGGATTTTGCGCAGCGGGCCAGGGAAGCCGCCGAGCCAGCATAGGTCGTTGTCGTTGACAAAGCCGCTAAGGTATGTTGTAACAAACGTTCCGCCGCCTTTAACAAACTTATCTATCCTTTCGGCAAAGCCTTCACGCAGCATATAAGCCATAGGTGCAATGACAAGCTTATATCCCGAAAGATCCGCCATTTCATTGATTACATCGACAGGGACGCCTTTTTTCCAGAACGGGGTGTAATGCTCTATGCAAGTTTTCGTGTAATTCATTGATTCACAATTGCTGATTCGTGCATCTTCAATAGCCCACAAATTCTGGTAGTCAAAAACAACTGCAACCTCGGGTTTAACCGTAGTGCCGACGACCGCGTCAAGTTTTTCAAGGTCTTCACCGACCTTCGATACTTCCGAGAAAATACGGGTATTTTCACTGCCGGAATGACCGACAACCGCCCCATGGAATTTTTCGAAACCGCCGCGGCCTTTGCGCCATTGGAAATACTGGACTGTGTCTGAACCATGTGCAACAGCCTGCATTGATTGAAGTTCGATTATACCAGGGCGCTGTAGCTTATTGATATTTCTCCAGTTGATATTCCCTGGGGCACTTTCCATCATCATGAATGGGCGCCCGCCCTTGAGTGAGCGGTTGAGGTCATGGGAAAATGCCGTTGCCGCCGCGGTTTCCCAGGTTTTCTGATAGTCGTTGTGCCACTCAGGATAATTGTCCCAAGAAACTATATCCTCCACCTTTGCCATTTCCCATTGGTCGTATTCTGGGCATAGGCCCATGAAGTTGGTGGTGACGGGTATATTTGGTGTAATCCTGCGGATAGGCCCAATTTCATTCTTAAAGAAATCTACTGTTTGATGGGTGATAAAACGCTTCCAGTCGAGCTTTAGCCCATGGAGATTAAATTCGCCTTTTTTGCTCGGTGATTCAATCTGTGACCAGTCGGTAATGCTGTGACTCCAGAAAGAAGTCCACCATTCGTGATTGAGTTTTTCGAGAGTTCCATATTTGTTCTTTAAAAATTGTCTGAAAGCTTCCTGACACAGCGGACAATGGCATTCGCCGGAGTATTCGTTGGAGATGTGCCATGCGATAAGAGCTGGATGATCTTTGTATCTCTCAGCCAGCTTAGTATTTATTATCCTTACCTTTTCGCGGTAAATGGGTGATGTCAAGCAGTGGTTGTGACGTCCGCCGTAAAGCTGTCTCTGCCTTTCATCGTCAACGCGCAGGACTTCAGGGTATTTTTTAGCAAGCCAAATCGGGCGAGCACCACTCGGAGTGGCCAGTATGACGTAGATACCGTTTTTGGCGAGTTTGTCCATAATATTGTCGAGCCATGAGAAATCAAATTTCCCTTCTTCGGGTTCCAACTTTGACCAGGCAAAGATACCTAAAGAAACAACATTAACGTGCGCTTTTTTCATTAAGCGTATATCCTCGTCAATGATTTCAGGTGTTTCAAGCCATTGGTCAGGATTGTAGTCGCCACCGTGTAGAATATGAGGGTATTTTGGCGAAATCGGTTTGTACTTTTCTACCATAGCATTTTCTCCTGATTTAAATATTTATTTATAAATGGAAATAGTGCGCGGATGTTAATATAACCCGATAAATTTGATTACAAAATGCAAGTGTTGATTAAGGAAGCTTATTTTGAAAAGCCTCCGACCACACGCTCAATCCCGGCGTAGTCTTTCTTTATAAATATGTCACGGTATCCTGAGTTTTCTAAAATTCGCGATACGTCATCTGACTGTTCGGCGCCAACTTCAAAGGCAGCAAAGCCGCCGCTTTTTAAATGAGGCAGGAATCGGCCTGCGGACCTGTAGAACAAAAGGCCGTCCTCTCCGCCGTCAAGCGCTGTAATGGGTTCATATTCCGCCACCTCTGGCTCGAGGGCGGGAATATCACCGCTGTTTATATATGGGGGATTGCAGACAATAGCGTCAAAGTCAAAAGCAAGTGAATCTAAGGTTTCGTTTGCCAGCACATCGCCTTTGACAATCTCAGCGCGTTCTTTCAGCCCGTGAAAGTCAATATTTTTCTTCAAATAATACAGCGCGTCATCGGATAGCTCAACGCAGACAGCGGTGCTATTTTCAACATTTTTTAATATAGCTGTTGATATACACCCGCTGCCGGCGCATAAATCGAGAATTTTAGGAGAAGGTTTTTCGGAAAGATAGGATATGGCGACTTCGCATAAAACCTCTGTATCGGGACGGGGGATAAGAACCCCTTTTCCGACAAAGAAGTCCAGTCCAAAGAAGGGCCATTTCCCGAAGATGTACTGCAATGGTTCGTGTTTCGCCCTGCGCTCCACGTCTGACCAGAATTCATCGTCGGGGCAGCACAAAGGCTTTTCGCCGTACAGCAGAATTTCATGGCGCTTGTAGCCCGTATGTTTTTCTATTATTTTCGCAGCGTCAAAACCAGCGTCAGCGATACCTGCGTCAGCAAGCCTCTTTTTCGCTTTCAAAAATGCTTCATGTATTGTATACATCAACAACCTCAATGATTTAGTTATTTAACAAAAAACAGCCTTTATAAATCTGTGGTCAGTGCCACTCTGATAAAGGCTGTTGAACTTCATAATTGTATCCGGCTTCACGTACTTAAAACCTTTTTAGAACCGCCGGTTTATTACCAAAGGTCGTCCTCTGGGTTGTCCGGAATTACAGCTTTAAGCGCTTTAATGGCGACCTCAAGCTGGGAATCATCAGGCTCGCGGGTTGTAAGGCGCTGTAGCCAAAGACCGGGGGCGAGCAGAAAACGCATAACGGAGTTGTCGTGACGGCCCGCGAATTTTATTATCTCATAAGAAATGCCGACGACAAGCGGGAGCAGCAGCAGTTTGAGCAGTATTCTGAGCCAAAGCGTTTTCCATGTGACAAAAGAGAAAACAATAATGCTGATAATAAGGACGATGAGCAGGAAACTTGTACCGCAGCGAGGGTGGAAGCGCGTATATTTTCTGGCGTTCTCAGGGGTGAGTTCGTCGCCGTGTTCATAGCAGTAAATGGTCTTGTGCTCGGCGCCGTGGTACTGGTAAACCCTTTGGATGTCCTTCATACGGGCAATGAGCGCAAGATATCCGATAAAGATGGCGATTTTTATTACACCTTCGGCGATAGTGCTCATAGAACCCCAGTGAACAAATCTGTCCGTTTTCCCGATAATAAGGGTCGGGAGTACGGCAAAGAGCAGTATTGCAATAACAAGTCCAGCTATCATAGATAAGGCGGTCGCAACGCTCATCCCTTTATCGCCGCCGGACTCATTCTTGTCTGTATCACTCGATTTTTCCGGATTTTCTTCCGTATTAGTACCCTCTGCTGGCTTGCCCTCCGCAGTAGTACCATCTGCCTTGCCCTCCGCAGGAGCGGCTTCGGACACAGAACTTGCCGTCTCACTCGGCTTTCCCGGATTGCCCTCCGCAGTAGTACCCTCTACTACTGATTTGCCCTCCGCAGGAGCGGCTTCGGGCACAGAACTTGCCGTCTCACTCGGCTTTCCCGGATTGCCCTCCGCAGTAGTACCCTCTACTACTGATTTGCTCTCCGCAGAAGCGGCTTCGGGCACAGAACTTGATGTATCGCTCAACTTCCCCGGATTGCCCTCCGCAGGAGCAAGCTCGGCTATCTCGGCGGATTTAGAGATAGTTTTATACCCAAAGACGAGCATTTCGACGAAGTTGATGACACCGCGTATGATAGGAAGCCGGAGAATAGAATTTCGGTCGTGACGCGACGTGTTCCAGACTTCAAGGCTGATATCCCCGTCAGGTTTTCTGACTGCGAGGGCCGTTTTATCTACTCCGCGCATCATAACGCCTTCTATGACGGCTTGACCGCCGATCATAGTGCGGTGGATTTTTTTATTATCATTATTTTTCATAGCTTCACGACCTTTATGCTCAGATTGAGGGCAGGGTAATTGTTACGGTAGTTCCTTTGGAATCTTCGCTTTCAATTTCAAGAGTTCCGCCGTGAAGACATACGATTTCATCGGCGACAGCAAGGCCTATTCCGGAACCGCGCCTTGTGGAATTACCCTTGAAGAACTTTTCCTTGACGCGGGGCAGGTCGGAAGCGGGAATGCCGCAGCCTGTATCTGAAATAGCTATCTTTACAAATCCCTGGCCGCTTGATGTCGATATTGTGACAATACCGCCTGGATCAGAATACTTGAATG
This sequence comes from [Clostridium] cellulosi, assembly GCF_036762875.1. Classification (NCBI taxonomy): domain Bacteria; kingdom Bacillati; phylum Bacillota; class Clostridia; order Eubacteriales; family Oscillospiraceae; genus Ruminiclostridium; species [Clostridium] cellulosi. The sequence goes on from NZ_JBAIZF010000006.1 coordinate 160,375, forward strand.
CGTTGTCGAGAATGTTGACAAAAACCTGCCTTAGCCTGTTGCGGTCTCCCATAACTGTGGGCAAGCTTTCAGGCTCGTTATAGATAAGTGTAAGCCCTTCGCGGTGCGCACGGTCTGAGAACATAAGGACCGCTTCGCCAAGCTCCGCCAGGATATCGACTTTGTCGACCTTGAGCTTGAATTTGCCGTTTTGCATGCGCGAAAAGTCCAAAAGCTCTTCAACCATGCTGGAAAGGCGCTCAGTTTCTTTGATTATAACATTCATGCCTTTATTAAAGGTGTCTTTTTCAGTAGACCCGGCGGAAAGTATAGTTTCGCCCCAACCTTTTATAGCGGTAAGAGGTGTCCGGAGTTCGTGGGAAACGGAAGAGATGAAATCGTTCTTCATCCGTTCGGCTGCGCCGAGTTCGCTGGCCATGTAGTTGATTGTATCGCAAAGCTCACCGATTTCATCGTCATATTGCTTGTCTATGCGCGCGTCGAAATCGCCGGACGCAATGCGGCGCGCTGTCGAGCTGACTTCACGCACCGGGATTACAATCGAATTTATGAAATAGATACCGGACATTATAACAAAAAAGATTATTGCAATGCAGATGATACCGCTGATAAGGATGTATATGGCTATCTGCATATCAATTCTTGAAAGCGAAACAACATAACGCGCGGCTCCGACAACATTGTTATCTTTGCCCCTGAGGAGGGCAGTGACAGCCATTATCTTTTCGCCGGTTGAAGGGTCGACACCGTCCCATTCGCCAATGCCGGAGGAGGAGCTGCGGGCAATAATAAAATCGCGGGGAACCGTATTGGACGGCATAAAACCGCTTGAAGTTAAGATGGGATAACCGTTGCGGTCAAGAAATATAAGCTCCATCTTATCTTTGTCGACAAATCCCTCAACGCTCCGTCTCGCTACTGAGTAGAAATCCGTCGACACAGTGCCCATAAGGTTTGAGAAGCTGACACTGTTGTTGTGAGCGGTGTTTTGCAGTGTCTGGCTGAGAGTATTGTAAAAATAGCTGTGAATAGAAAAAGCAAAAAACAACCAGATCACAACGAGAATTGCAAAGATTACGCACATGATATTGAGGAGCCAGCGCCGCGTAATACCTTTTAACAGCTTGCGGTTCTGCTTGTCGCGCAGTCTAAAAAAAGAGTTTATTTTGCGTTCCACTTGTACCCATATCCCCATACAGTGAGAATGTGCGTCGGATTCGACGGCTCATCCTCAATTTTCATTCTCAAGCGCCGCACATTAACGTCAACAATCTTGAGTTCTCCGAAATAATCTTCACCCCAGACGTGATTGAGAATATCGCTGCGCGAAAGCGCCGTGTCGGGGTTTTCCATGAAGTATTTCATAATTTGATATTCAACCTGAGTCAGTTCAACTGGTTTGTCACCTTTTTTAAGTGTACGGCTTTTTAAATTCAGGGTGAATATGCCGGAGACAATTTCTTCAGGCTGACGGCTTTCGCGGTCTATTTCGAGCCTTCTGTAGAGCGCGTCAATGCGCGCGACAAGCTCAGACGGGCTGAACGGCTTCGTGACATAGTCGTCGGCGCCGATCATAAGTCCTCCGACCTTGTCAAGCTCCTGCGTGCGTGCAGTAAGCATAATGATACCGACGGTCCGGCTCTTTTCTCTGAGCTTTCTGCAGACGGCAAAACCGTCTATGCCGGGCAACATTATGTCGAGAAGGACGATGCTGATTTTTGACGCATTTTCATCATAAATGCGGAGCGCGTCCTCGCCGGTTCCAGCTTCAAACACATCATAGCCCGATCTTTTGAGATTGATTATTATAAATTCGCGGATTGCTTCTTCATCTTCAACTACCAATATACTTTTCATCATAGCCCCCCGTTCTGCAGTAGGACACCTAACGTATAATTCGGTTTAATAAAGCAGCCTGAAATTACTGCTTATTTCGTCCAAAGTAAGAGCATATTCGCTATCTGATTTATGCTGGTCAAACTTTACGGCATAAACCGTTCCGTTTTTTTCGGCAATTTTATAAATCGGTTCATTGACTGAAATTGTATTCCAAATGCTTTCAGAGTAAACATTAATGGAGAATAAGGTCTTGCCATACTTATTGTTTTTAGCGTCCCATTCACAAAAAACCCAAGTACTGTCGCCGTCCTGCCGCGATACCGTTACATTGCTGTCCCATTTTTTCGGATACTTAAAATAATAGCCCTCGTTGTAATTCATTAAGCAGGACAGCTTTGGCGTCCAGGTATTGCTTGCGCTGTCAAATATGTTCCACCTGACGAGCCAAACTTTATTTGTATCATCTTTGTTGCGCACATAAGGCAGCTCGACAGGCATAGGCACTTCGACGTAACCGTCTTTGTCAATATCAGTACATCTGTAATCGACAAACCGCATTGTCGAATTAACTGTGTGCTTGTCATTGTCATAAAGAGGTGAAATAAGCTGTCCGTTTTTATAGCCTATAATTTCAGTTATAAATTTGTTTTCGCTTTTTACGCCGTCAATCAATACGGCGTTGTCTCCGCCCTTGAGCTTTGTAATATAAACGCCGCTATAGCTTGTAACGGTGCTGTCAAGGGGCGAACTTGACACAGCCGTGAGTTTCCCGTTTCTAAAGCTGATAAGGCGTGCTGCTGCCTGTTTTATATCGCTGTCCAGCTTGAGAAGGAGGATATCAGTCTTGCCGTTGCCGTCCATGTCGAGGGTCTTCATCTTGGTAAAGGTTCCGAGTTTTGTTTTTGTAAATGCTTTTCCGGTTCTTGTATAGACTATCAGTGTCAAATCTGTACTGTTGAAAGTCCGCCATCCGACTGCCATATCGTCGTGCCCGTCGCCGTTAAAATCCCCGAATTCAATACTGTCGATTTCATTGCCTTCACTGCTGATATCACAGGTAGCTTGCCAACTGTCTCCAACTTTGTCGAGCACCGCAATATGAGGTGAAGATGCGCTGCTGCCGGATGCACTGTAAAAAGCTATCACGTTAGTTGTGCCGTCATGGTCAAGGTCCTTCATTATAAAAGCGCTGCGGTAATCCCCTTCCAGCGGGAATTTAAAATTCGGCTTGTCGCCGATATGGGCCTCAAGGGCTTTTACTATGGCCTGCTGGTCTGCCGAAAGCTTCGGGGGAGTTTCCAGTTCCGATATATCGGCGGGAATAACCGTGCAGCCGGACGTCAGCGCAGCTACCGCAGATGCCAAAAGGCAAATGGCAGCCGCTTTTATTCGCGAGAGCATAGTTTAAACTCCTTTAAAATTCCGAAGTAATCTTAAATAATACAGCTTTATCGAATAGAGTAATACAGTTTATATTTTATATCAAAATCAACAATAAGTAAAGCAAAAAGGCGGCCGGCACTGTGATGGAAAATATAAAGAGATCATTCAGTAGCGTTATTCAAAAACAGTGGTCTGCTTTTATTGGATACGTTTATATAATATTCAAACAACTCAGAATAATAAACCTTGCTCGATAAAATCGGCAATGACCGCCGCAGTGCAACATAATTTGGGGTTGACATAGGAACAGCTAAGGTTATACTTAAACCGAAAAGTGAATTGTGTTTTGCTATTTAAAAGGCTTAATGACAGCCCGGGAGCGGTTTAAAAACATAAGGGCAAAAAAGCGCCCGGCGGGGAAGGCTTAAATGCCCTCTCCGCCGGATTAAAAGCCGCCGCTATTGCAGCGGCCCTTTGGCTATGGCTCATCCGCTTTCAAGCAATTATGTTGTAACATACGGTTTTATCTTATTGAGCGTCGCTTCTCCGATTCCCTTGACATTTATAAGCTCGTCGACGCTTTTAAAGCTACCGTGGGCGTTCCTGTAATCGATTATCGCCTGTGCCTTTGTCGGCCCGATACCCGGCAGCGAGTCGAGTTCGCTGAGCGTCGCAGTATTTATATTGATGACTCCCGCAGTTTTTCCTTTTGATTCTGACGCGGCGCGGGATGTACTTTTTGAGGAACCGGACGGAGTGCTTGAACTGTTAAGGCCCGGTTCTGACGAAGTTACTGATGAAGACGCAGGTTCTGAGCTCGGCTGAGAGTTTACAGCATATAGGGGCTGAGCTATAGCGTTCCCGTCGCCGTAGGCGGGCATAGAGGCAAAGTTATATACAATCGTCATAACGCATACTGCAGCCGTAAGCAGACTTACTATCAGAGTGAACTTTTTTGTGTCCAACAAAGGCCATCTCCAATAAAAATCATGCGGAAATTTGTAATATTGAAAGCAAAAATGTATGCTTTTATATTAATGTAACATTTTCTGTAGTATTTGGCAAGCATAATTGAAACCTTTATATATTAAAGAAACCAGCAGTATTGTAACGGCAAAAACAAAGGGTTATAATATTTCCGTAAAGGGGTAATAAAATGGAAAGAACACTTATAAAAGATCTATTTAATAATCCTGGGACCGGCGGACAAGAAATTACCGTTTGTGGCTGGGTCAGGACTGTACGCGATTCAAAAAGCATTGGTTTTATTGAGTTAAACGACGGAAGCTCTTTCAAAAACCTTCAGATTGTTTTCGACACAGAACTTGAGAATTTCACTGAGATAGCAAAGCTGGGCGTCGGCTCATCCATTTCCGTAACAGGAAAGGTCGTGCTGACTCCCGAAGCGCGCCAGCCTCTCGAGGTTCATGCGCAAACAATCAGAGTTGAGGGTGCATCACTCCCGACCTATCCTTTGCAGAAGAAACGGCATACGTTGGAATATCTGCGTACTATCGCTCACTTAAGGCCGAGGACAAATACTATAGGAGCGGCCCTGCGCGTGCGCTCTGTTGCGGCATATGCAATACACAAGTTTTTCCAAGAGCGCGGATTTGTGTATGTTCACACGCCGATAATCACAGGCAGCGACGCAGAGGGCGCCGGTGAGATGTTCAGGCTCACAACGCTTGACCTTCAAAATCCGCCCCGCCTTGAGGACGGCTCAATAGATTTCTCAAAGGACTTTTTCGGCAAGAGCGTGAACCTCACTGTTTCAGGGCAGCTTGAGGGCGAAGCGATGGCGATGGCCTTCGGTCAAATCTATACATTCGGCCCGACTTTCCGCGCGGAAAATTCAAATACACCGCGCCATGCGGCTGAATTCTGGATGATAGAGCCTGAAATCGCCTTTGCGGATTTAAACGACGATATGGAGCTTGCCCGGGACATGATTAAATATGTCCTTAAATATGTTATGGATAACTGCCCGGACGAGCTGGAGTTTTTCAATAAATTCATTGACAAGGGACTTCTCGAGCGATTGAACGGCGTTGTCAACTCTGAATTTGACCATCTCACCTATACGGAAGCCATTAAGATACTCGAAAAGCATAAGGATAAGTTTGAATATCCGGTATTCTGGGGCTGTGACCTTCAGACCGAGCACGAACGCTTCCTGACGGAGCAGGTTTGCAAAAAGCCGGTATTTGTCACCGATTACCCGAAAGAGATAAAGGCGTTCTATATGCGCCTCAACGACGACGGCAAGACTGTCGCGGCGATGGACTTGCTGGTTCCGGGGGTAGGCGAGATAATCGGCGGTTCACAGCGTGAGGAACGGCTCGATATACTGTCAAAACGCATAGACGAGCTTGGCATGCGTAAGGAAGATTACGCTTGGTATCTTGACCTGCGCCGTTTTGGCGGCACACGCCACTGCGGATTCGGGCTTGGATTTGAACGGCTTATCATGTATATTACGGGCATATCAAATATTCGTGACGTTATTCCGTTCCCGAGAACAGCGGGAAGTGCGGAATTTTAATCCCGGAGGAAATATGGACGTAAAAGCTCTTTTAGAGGCGGTCAAAAACGGTCAAATCTCCGTCGCACAGGCGGAGGAAATGCTCAAAGGGCTGCCGTATGACGATATGGGTTTTGCCATGGTGGATAATCACAGAAAACTGCGGACCGGTTTTGCCGAGGTGATTTTCTGCCAAGGCAAAACCCCCGCTCAGGCGGCAGCGATTGCCAAGAACTTGGCCCGCGGCGGCGGAAATGTGCTGGCGACGAGGGCCGAGCCGGAGCATTATGACGCCATAAAGGGCGTACTCAGCGGAGCAGTGTATAATGAGGCAGCGCGAACCGTTTATATAGAGCAAACACCGCCGGAAAAGATAGGCACAGTCGCTGTTTGTACGGCCGGCACGTCCGATATTCCAGTAGCGGAAGAGGCGGCGGTGACAGCGGAGGCTTTCGGGTGCGATGTTACCCGGATTTTTGACGTCGGCGTCGCCGGTATCCACCGGCTTTTTGACAAGCTCGACACCATAAGAAAAGCAAACGTCGTTATAGCGGTAGCCGGCATGGAGGGGGCTCTCGCGAGCGTCATCGGAGGCCTTGTCGAGCGTCCGGTTATTGCCGTCCCAACCAGTATAGGGTACGGCGCGAATTTCGGCGGGCTCTCGGCACTGCTGACCATGCTCAACTCCTGTTCGGCGGGGGTCGGCGTCGTCAACATCGATAACGGCTTCGGTGCGGGCTATCTCGCCGGACAGATAAATAGGCTTTTACACGACAAGATGACGGAAAGGGGTGTCTGACATAGACGGCAAGACAATTTACTTAGACTGTTCTTCAGGGGTCAGCGGCGATATGTTTACAGGCGCTATGCTTGACCTCGGGGTTGGCTTGCAAGAACTTAAAGACGCCCTGAATTCGCTTGGACTCAGCGACTTTGAAATATCGGCTGGGAAAACATTAAAGAACGGTTTTACTGCTACAAAATTCAACGTAGCTGTCCGTAAAGATGTGCATATTCACAGGCACCTTTCCGATATTGAGGAGATAATTGATAAAAGCACCCTTAAAGATTCAGTCAAAGCCCGTGCAAAAAAGATTTTTATGACGATGGCGCAGGCTGAGGGCAAAGTCCATGGCATACCGCCGGAGGAAGTCCACTTTCACGAGGTGGGTGCGGCGGATTCCATTGCGGACATAGTGTCCGCCGCTTTTTGCATCGACAGTCTGGGAGCCGAACGGATAATCTGCTCACCGCTCAACGTCGGCGGCGGCACTGTTAAATGCATGCACGGCACACTGCCCGTTCCGGCGCCGGCAACAGCCGAAATCTTGAGAAGCGCCGGTATACCGTTTAAAATAACGTCTCCTGACAACGGCGAGCTTGTTACCCCGACGGGAGCGGCGATACTTGCCGTCGTTTGCTCTGGGTTCGGCGAGATGCCGGAGATGACGGTTGAAAAGATAGGGCTCGGCGCGGGTGAAAGAGAGTTGTCCCAGCCGAACGTCCTGCGGGCCTTTTTGGGAAGCCTGCGTGAGGACTCCCCGGGGGATACTGTCGACGTCATTGAAACCAATGTCGATGACACAACAGGAGAAGCGCTCGGCCGCTGCCTTGAAGTGCTAATGGAAGAGGGGGCTGCTGACGCATATTTTACGCCGATATATATGAAAAAGCAGAGGCCTGCCTACATGCTGACGGTGCTGTGCGACAAAAGCTTTACAAAGCGCGCCGCAGAGATAATTTTTGAGCTGACGGGCTCCATTGGGCTGAGAGTCCGGACGTCAAGGCGCATAATCATGCAGAGAGAGATAAAGCATATAAAAACAAAATATGGCGAAATTCCAGTGAAATTTTCGTCATTCGGCGGTGTTAAAAAATATAAGGCAGAAGCAGAAAATGTCCAAAAATCCGCTAAGAAATACGGTGTTTCGCCGGATAAGATTTATGCCGAAATAATAAAGCAGGTTGAAAAAATTAAACTTATCTATCTGTGAAAAAAGAGCAGATAATTTCTGCTCTTTTTTATTTTATGAATTTATGAAAAATTAAACTTGCAAATTTCATTTGCATATATTAAAATATATAGGTATGAATTCAAATAAATGCAGGTTGATTTTATTGACCATCATGATATATCGGGGGTAATTAAATGGCTGAGTATGCTTCTTTAAGCAGGAAGGAGCTTTGTGAAATAAGAGACAGCCTTCTGAAAGAATATGAAGACGTTAAATCAAAAAACCTAAAACTCGACATGTCTCGCGGAAAGCCGGGGGCGGAACAGCTCAATCTGTCGCTTGAAGTCCTCGATTGCATAAACAGCAGCGAGTCTTGCAAGGCTGAAGGCGGAGTGGACTGTCGCAACTACGGGCTTCTTGACGGTATCCCAGAAGCGAAAAGGCTTTTTGCTGAGATGCTGGAGGTAAAACCTTCGGAAATCATTATCGGCGGCAATTCGAGTTTAAATATGATGTATGATACGGTGGCGCGCGCGATGACACACGGTATCCTCGGCGAAACACCGTGGTGCAAGCTCGACAAGGTTAAATTCCTGTGCCCGTGTCCCGGATATGACCGCCATTTCGCTATCACTGAGCATTTCGGAATAGAACTTATACCGATTGAGATGAAATCGGATGGACCGGATATGGACGCAGTTCAGTTCTATGTTGAAAACGACGAGTCTGTAAAGGGTATCTGGTGCGTTCCTAAATATTCCAACCCCGAAGGAATTACATATTCCGATGAGGTTGTTGACAGGTTTGCGGCGCTGAATCCTGCGGCGAAGGATTTCCGCATTTTCTGGGACAATGCATACTGCGTACATCATCTCACCGACAAACATGACAAGCTTAAAAATATACTTGAAGCGCTGCGTGCTAACGGGAAAGAAAACATGGTGTATATTTTCGGCTCGACGTCAAAGATTACATTCCCGGGTTCAGGTGTCGCAATGATGGCTGCTTCTGAAGAAAACATCGCTTCAATCAAAAAGCAGCTTGCTTTCCAGACTATTGGGCCGGATAAACTGAATCAGCTCCGCCATGTGCGTTTCTTTAAGAATTTAAAAGGCATTGAAGAGCATATGAAGAAGCATGCGGCGATCATTAAACCCAAATTCGACGCAGTTATCAACGCCCTTGAGAGCGAACTCGGCGGGACAGGGCTTGCAGAGTGGACGAATCCCAGAGGTGGCTATTTCATCAGCGTCAATACGCTTGACGGCTGTGCTAAGAGAACGGTTGAACTTTGCAAAGAGGCGGGCGTAAAACTGACCCCCGCGGGCGCAACTTATCCTTATGGAATTGACCCGCGCGACCGCAATATCCGCATTGCGCCGACCTACCCGCCGCTTGATGAACTGAAAGTAGCAGCAAAGCTGTTTTGCTTGTGCGTAAAGATTGCCGGGATTGAAAAACTTTTATCGGCTAAAAAGGTTACAATCGGTGCTCAGCCTGTAAGAGTATAAAATCACCGCCATGATACGTTCCGCATCATGGCGGTTTTTGTTTCCTAAATTATATTGCATGAGGGTGCTTATGTGAAAACACTGTATTTATCCGATTTGGATGGGACATTGTTGCAGAGAGATGAGCAACTTTCCGATTTTACAGTTAAAACGATTAACCGCCTCATTGAAAAAGGCATGATGTTTTCATACGCGACAGCCCGGTCGCTTTCGTCGGCGTCCAAGGTCACTGGGCGTCTGGATATCCGCTTGCCTGTAATTATTAACAACGGGGTATTTATAAGAGACCCTATTACAGGTGAAAACTTGTCTGCGGTTACCTTTTCAGAGGAAGAAAGAGCCTTTGCCAAAGAGTGGTTCAAAAAGCATGGCATATTCCCGATTGTCTATGCCTTTGACGGCGGCGCCGAGCGCGTGACATACCTTAAAGGCAGTGAAAACGAGGGCAAACGCCATTACCTTTCATCGCGAAAAGGGGACAAGCGGTTCAGGCAAGCCGAAAATACAGATGAGCTGTTTCGGGGCGAGGTGTATTACTATACTTGTATAGGCGAAAAGGAAGAACTCGCGCCTGTTTTTGAACACTTTGCCAAAGACAAAAGGTTCAGGTGCGTCTTTCAACAGGAAATATACCGGCCTGAATATTGGTGTGAGATCATGCCTGCCGGCGCGTCAAAAGCGACCGCACTGCAGCGCCTTAAAGAGATGTTAAACTGCGATAAAATTATTACATTCGGCGACTCTGCAAACGATATACCGATGTTTGAAGTGTCGGATGAATGTTACGCGGTCGAAAACGCCGTTCCGGAACTGAAAGAAGTGGCCGACGCTGTGATTTTATCGAACACAGAGGACGGTGTGGCGCGGTGGCTTTGCGAGAATTTTAAGTTGTAATAGTTTTTCCTCTTAAGAAGGGTAAATAAGGCAATAAGAAATGGCCGGTCAAAACCGGCCATTTCTTAATTTCAAACGAGATATTGCCTTATGTACTGTGTTTAATCAATACCCCAGCGGTTCGCCGACGATAATTACCTTTATGCGTCCCTTTTCCCTTTGCTGTCCGAGGAATACATAGCTGCAGCAAATTCTGGCGTCGCTTCTGCAGTCCATACATTCGCCGACTTTGGCACAAGGAGTGGCGCAGCTAAGGCGTGCCGCATTTGCCGGAGCCGCGATTTTCCTGACGCGTTCTATTGCGGCTTCCCTGTTGGAAACAATCTTGTTGTAGCCCGCTATAACGATGACGCTTTTCGGCCCGAATATCATCGCTGAAACGCGGTTCCCGCGCCCATCGACGTTGTATAGCTCGCCTTCCTCAGTAATAGCGTTGGTACTGACAAAATAAGCGTCCGCAAAAAACGAGTCACGGTAGATTTTTTCAATTTCTTCTTTTGTCAGCCCTTCCTTATACCTGTCAAGGAAATTGAAACGGCCGCAGCGCAGATAATCTATTATGCCGGTCTCAAACAATGTCATAGAGCCGCCGACGGAAACTGTGTCACCGTCTTTGATAAACTCGGCGGCCTTTTTCAGTGCGTCCTCTTTTGTTTCAACATAATATGCGTCCATCTTGTTCTTTTTCAGATTTTCTATTGTTTTACGAATACGCAACATGAGATTTTCCCTTGCGAATTTGTCCATAAGAAAGCCCCTTTTCTATGTTGTACTATAAAAAGTATATATCTGCGCGGCTGAGTTTGCAACATAGGCAAACGCAAATTGAGAAATTCGCGCGCAGGGCAATCGATGTCTTATCTGAAATGTCACTTATATCGCGCTGCGGCGAAAAAATCTCACAGCAACACATGCCATATAATTACTAAAATTACTGAATATGCTGCGGATAAATTATTGACTTAAGGCCGCTAATAAGATATAATATCACACGCGAGCAAGTCAGACAGCCGCGGGTGCAGTGCCGAAAGGCCGCATCTGAGGAAAGTCCGAGCTTCACAGGGCAGGATAGCGGGTAACGCCCGCCGGAGGCGACTCCAGGGAAAGTGCAACAGAAATATACCGCCGCGTAAGCGGTAAGGGTGGAAAGGCGAGGTAAGAGCTCACCGGCGCACAGGAGACTGTGCGGCCCTGCAAACCCTATCCGAAGCAACACCGCATAGAGGAACGTATACGCTGGCCCGGCGTGTTCCGGGAAGGTGGCTTGAGCTGCACGGCAACGTGTAGTCGAGATAGATGGCTGTCAAATACAGAACTCGGCTTATAGACTTACTCGTGCCATAATGAAACCCGCATAAGTACTACGAATGTAGTATTTATGCGGGTTTATCATTTTTTCGAATTGCGCTGAAAAATTAACTTTATGCCTCAATGTGACAATTTTAAGAGTACAAAATGAGTATTATTTTTGCGATTACTTTCTTTCCGGCAACAATTCTACTCGCTTTTTACTACGATACATGTACTTTATGATGAGTTGTTAAATTAATGCTAATATAATATAATTTATATAATATATTACAGGTTATGCTATTTATCGTTTTGGTTACGACCCAAGATAAGGTTGGAGGCGTTGAAGTGTATTGTAATAATTGCGGTGCGGAAATAAGAGAAGGAAGTACTATATGTCCGCATTGCGGTGAGCCTGTGAGCAATCTTCCACGCAGTTGGCGTAAAAAACAAAAAAAGCGAATAAAAGCTTCGTACCTTAATCGAACTCAAACGGCGGACCAATCTAAGAAAGTTTACTCTAAGCGAAAGAAGATAGCCATCGTAGCCTCGGCGTTGCAAGCTCTTATTGTGGTCATTGCTGCTTCTGCTGCAATCAATCACACGTATAGTATAAAGGGTACTGCGGAACGCCTTGAGAGCGCATTAAAATCAAAGAATGTGAATATGGTCGCAAGAGTTACTGGGCTTGATAAAGAGATGGCGTCCGAGTTTGTAAACAGCTGCGACGATTCTATTTTAGATGAACTTGATGAACTGAAATTAGGCAACTATAATGGCGATAATTTTAAACTGACAAAAAAGAATTTTCTGTGGCTAAACATCTATAAAATCAGCGTAAAAACATATAAGTGCAGGATTAAAACCAATCTTTGCCCAATATCCATTTATGAAGGTACCAGTTTAGTAGACTATCTCATCGAAGAAGAGGGAACGATAACTATAACCCCGGGAAAGCATAGGCTTGTGGCAGAGTATTATCGCGGTAATTTGATTCAGTCATTAAGCCAAACTGTCAACACCTCAGGAGAAAAATCATCCAATTTCATTTTTGACAAATTGCAAATTGGTGTTGGGGAAAAATTTAAAGACGCAGAAGTTTATATAAACGGCGAGGATACAAAAAAGGCGGTCTCAAGTTATGAAAAAGTAATTGACAACTATTATATCCCGTTCTCTAATGGCGATAAAGTTCAGCTTGAAATGCAATTCCCGTGGGGTAAGCTTAAGACAAAAGAATTTACCAAAGGGACAAATAGTATCAAATTTTTGCCTGATGAAAAAACTAAGCAGTTAGTTATGGATACCATCGTCACCTGTAATAAGTCAATCGTAGACGCTAAGAAGTCAAGGGATGCAAATAAGGCAAATGGCTTGACAGGTTATGCTAAAGAATATGTTCAGAGATTTATCGATAACATGAAGAAATATGAAGAGTATTATCATGGCGGAATTGAGAAAATTGATTTTGACCTCGACAGCTTTACTCTTTCAGACGATTCAGACTTCAGCCAAAAGGATTATGACTATTACATAACTGTTCAAACACGTGAATTTTTAAACGATGATACAACATTAGATCCCGATGAAGCCAAACAAAATAAATATACGGAGAACAGGGAATATGAGCTCGCATATGATAAGAACAGTAAAAAGTTCCTTATAAGCGGGATCACATCCGGTGAGGGAGTATCTGAGAATATTAAGACAGTTCAAATAGATTATTATGTTGCTAATTGACATTATAGATAAAGTATAATATTTTTCGCAAATTCATAGAAGTCCAATAAAAATGACATGGACGTAACCGTTTGGTAGAATTAAGTTAGCACACAAAATACCAACCAAAGGAGGTTACGTACCATGTCAGATAA
>NZ_JBAIZF010000015.1:0-10616 GCF_036762875.1 [Clostridium] cellulosi
GAACAAACGGATTCTGAAGTACAAGGCAAAGTTTGCTGCATAAAAAGAGCTACCACCATTTGGCAGTAGCTATTCAATAACCATGTTTTAATTATTTCCCTGGTCTACATTGACAGGGGCGGATCAGGGTTTCCCTTCATGGCTGTTTTTGTGTTTTGGAGGGTCACATACACGTAATCGCTGAGATTGTCTTTGTTCCATAGCCGTTTTAGCTGTTGCCAGAGCTGTTTCCGGCCATCGGAATTTTCAAATCCCAGACGCTTGCCCATCTCTGCATCAAGCATCTATTTAATGTAGAGTTTAACATCTTTCAATCTTAGATTGCCTTAGGTACATAAAGATTTTTCTTAAATCCGTTAATTCTGTATATTCTTTTTATATATCAATCACTTTCCCAAAATCATTTTCATAAGTTCGGGCAATGCTAATTCAAACTTTACCCCATACCAATGCGTTTCATCGCCCTGCGTTTTTTCTATACAAAGAACCGTATAATCTGCCGCAATTTTCGCAGCTTCAAATGTATTAAAACCATTCATCAATGCACCGACAAAGGCAGAGGCGTAAACATCACCTGTTCCGTGACATCCCGTTGCTATGCGCCTGTGTTCATAATAGGAAGCTTTACCTTTTTCAAAAACGGTTACGCCGGTGGTGTCTGGGCGATAACCAACGCCGGTCAAGACAATTTTGTTTGCTCCCAGCCCGGAAAGTTCCTGCAGTAATTTATTAATGTAGCTTTCATCATATTCCGTGCGAAATTCCATTCCGGTTAACAGGCAAGCTTCAGTAATGTTTGGAAGTATAATATCAGCTTCCGCACAAAGAGTTTTCATTTCTTGAACAAATGACATATCAAATCCCGGATACAATTTGCCGTTGTCAGCCATAGCGGGATCGACAATACGGATACAACCAGGCTTTCCGGTCGTTTTCATTATATCTTTAACATATGCAATCTGCTTTTTGCTCCCAAGGTAGCCGGTGTAAATTGCATCAAAGTAGATTTTTTCTTTTATCCAATGATTTTGGATAGCTGGCATATCGTCAGTAAGATCGCGGAAAGTGTAGTCATGGAATCCGCCGGTATGTGTTGAAAGAACGGCTGAAGGCAATATACAGGTTTCCATGCCGCAGGCGGATATAATCGGAAGCGCAACGGTAAGCGAACATTGTCCGACACAAGATATGTCTTGAATTGTAAGTACTCTTTTATAAGCCATATTTACTCTCCTATTTCCTATGTTATATTCAGCATTTTCAGAAGCTAAACGCTGAAATCATCTTAATTTCTTTCTTCGCTTAAGGCCTTAAAGATTAAGCACAGTATTTGGCGTTCTATATCATAATAGCCTAATTTGCAGCGTCAGTCAATTAATTGTAATTTAATTACCAACAGATTACTATTATTAGCCTTAATGATATTGACAAGAGTTAAGATGTTTTCTTATTTCACCGGCTCAAACTATCCCTCAAGCGAAAAAGGTTGGCGCAAGAAGATCCATGCTCGCCGATAAGTGCGAAATGACTGCAATACAAAGGAGATTTAGATCTCATTCGGAAAAATTCTTTGTATTGCAGGTTTTTTTATACGAAAAATAATTGACAAAGGCACTATATAAGTGTTTCTGCTTTAGCGTGTAAATAGCGTGTATAAATTCGACAATAAAGCCGCAACCCTTGAAAATATAAGGAGTGCGGCGTTTTTTTATGCGAAAACGCTATATATTGTGAGCTACGAAAAAAACTTTGAAATTAAAAATACATCTAAAATAATTTTTTGCCCCTTTATAGTTTCTTTATAATTGGCTGTTAAAGTTTAAATCGCAAAGAGAATGATACTTTATTTGAAAGGATGATACAAGATGGCAGAATTAATACTTGAAACTAGGTGTCTTAAAAAATATTACGGCAAGCAGCTTGCTGTAAATGATGTTTCGCTTCAAATACCAAGAGGCTCTATATATGGACTCCTTGGGCCGAATGGGGCAGGAAAGTCGACGACTTTAAAGATTATAACAGGGTTGCTGTACCCTAGTGCAGGTGAAATAATAGCTTTTGGAGGACGTTGGGAGCGTAAGCATCTAAGACGAATGGGAGTACTCATAGAGTCGCCGGCTTTGTATGGAAATCTAACGGCCTATGAAAATCTTTTAGTGCACGCAAAATTAATTGGCCTTCCAAAAGAACGCATCTATGAAGTTCTTGAAATAGTTGAGCTAAAGGATGTGGATAAAAAACAAGTATCACATTTTTCAATGGGAATGAAGCAAAGGTTGGGGATTGCAATAGCATTGCTTGGCAATCCAGAGCTTTTGATTCTTGATGAGCCTGCAAACGGGCTTGATCCTATTGGAATTCAAAAACTAAGAGAATTGATCCGCTCTTTACATGAAAAAGGGATTACAGTTATACTTTCAAGTCACATATTATCAGAGGTTTCCCAAATTGTAGACCATATCGGAATTATAAGCGGGGGAGAGCTTAAATATCAAGGTGGGATAAATCCTACCGAAAATCTTGAAACGTTATTTATGGAAGTAGTAAATGGGGTGGAAGAGCAATGATAAATATATTGCAGTCAGAATTCCTTAAGTATAAAAGAACTTTTACAAGACGTTTAATACTGCTTGCGCCTATTTTTTTTATAATCGTTGCATTGCCTCAAAAACTGTTTATGCCTGAAAACTATCTTAGGCCATGGCAGCTTATTCTTGACTTGGTATTCAATTGGTGGCCTGTTGTATTTATTCCGATGGGTTTGGCTTTATTCGCTGCTTTGACGGAATCACAGGAGAAAAAGGCGGGTAACTATAGAAGCCTTCGAGTACGAGATATTTCACCGGCTCATTTATGGATTGCGAAAGTAATTATTATGGGCTGCCATACGCTGATATCCACATTAGTCCTAATTGGTGCCACTGTTATATCGGGGCTTATTACAGGAGGCGGCTGTATTCCATGGTTTAAAATTTTTGCCGCCAGCCTTACAGCATGGGGTGTGTCACTTGCCATAATACCACTGCAATTATGGATAGCTACATGGAAAGGCACATTTGCAAGCATAGCAATGGGTTTCTTGGGCTTAATCGCAGGTGTCATCGCTGCACCAAAATCATACTGGATATATGTACCATGGAGTTGGCCTATAAGGCTAATGTGTCCTATAATAGGGGTCCATCCTAATGGGACACTTTTGGAATCAACAAGCCCGTTGCTGGATGCTTCGGTAATACCACAAGGTATTATAATTTCAATTGTATCTTTGATAATCCTTGCTTTTATAACTGCAGTATGGTTTAACAAAAAAGAGGTGAAATAATGAGAATATTATACGCAGAATGGTTGAAAACAAAACGGACAGCCATAAGATTGCTTGCGTTTTGTATGCCCGTAGTTTATGCGGCGCTAATTATTGGATATTTCGCTTTAAGAGGTATCGATAAAAATACTCAAACATTGGTTTTTCAAGGCTTTTTTGAAGTGTGGACAGTGTGTGTTATTCCATTAAGCATAGGAATCCTGTCCGGCTTAATAGTGCATCAAGAAGAACTCGCTGGCAATTTTAACGGCCTTCTAAGCAGCAACGTTTCCAGATATGGATTATATGGGGCAAAATTCATTCTATTGGTTCTAACCTTGACAGCTAACACCTTAATTGCAACTGTTGCACTTGGGGTTGGTTTAGATGTATTCCTCGGCGTTTCTATTGGCTGGCCAATTTACATTGCTGCATCCATACTTGCTATTATAGGGGCGGTTCCACTATTAGCTTTGCATTTATGGGCAAGTTTTAGATGGGGAATGGGCGCATCCATCGGAATTGGTATCGGTGGCTTGCTGATGGCTGCTTTACTGGGGGCAACGAGCCTTGGGGATAAAATATGGCAGTTTATACCCTGGACATGGCCTGTAAGGTTGGGAATACTACCTGGAGCGTACTTACAGTTTACGGAGGATATGCAATATCCACCAGAAGTTATTTCATCGGGTTTTGTGTTAAAACAGTTGGCGATGGGTTTTACTGTGTCAACGCTATGCCTTGTTGCAGCATTAATAGGGGGAATCGTTTGGTTTAACAGGTGGGAAGGAAGAAAATCCTATGACTAAATAAATCGCTGGTACATTTTAGATGATTACACTTCTTCAAGCACTTTGGATAGGAGTACTAATAATATTACCATCTTGATTTATAAATAAAGTAAATAAATACTATAAGGGTAGCCGTATTGGTACTCTACCGATGAAGAAATTGAATGGAGTTGATAGATTGAGTAAAATACTGATAATTGATGATGAAAAGGAACTTGTTATGCTTCTTGAGGATGAACTGAAGGCGAGGGGGCATGAAGTGCTGGTGGCATACGATGGTCAAGAAGGTATAAAACTGTCTAAATGCCAGCCTGATCTTATCATATTGGACATTATGATGCCCGAAGTCAATGGATTTGATGTTTGCCGTGCAATCAGAGATGACGTATTGTGCCCCATAATTTTTTTGAGTGCAAAACAATCGGAGGCCGATAAAATCAAAGGGTTAACTCTTGGCGGGGATGATTATGTGGTAAAACCCTTCGGACTGCGGGAACTCATGGCGAGAATAGAAGCAAATCTGCGGCGGGAAAAGCGGTCGCAATATATCAACGCGGAAAACAAGCGCACTAAACTATATTTTGGAGAACTCAGCCTCGATATGAGAGAACGTACTGTAAAGATAAATAATGAGCCTATTGCGCTGACTAAACGCGAATACGATATCGTTGAACTGTTGGCGCTTCATGCGGGACAAGTGTTTTCGCGGGAACATATTTACGAAAAGGTGTGGGGATATGATTCGGAGGGAGATTCGGCGACAGTGGTAGAGCACATAAAAAAGATACGGGCGAAGTTCGCTGCCATTACGCCATCTGTTGAGTACATTTCTACGGTTTGGGGCATCGGGTACAAGTGGAATAAGATTTGAGAAAGAGAGGAAACAAAAATGAAAAACCGATCGCTCGTAACCCAATTTAGGCTTGCATTTGCTTGGATCGTTATTGCTAGCATAACTGCAACGGCTATAACCTATGCCTTGGCTGCTGTTTTATATGTTAAAGCCCAGTACAAGAGTATCTATCCTGCAAACTATTATGAGAGACAAATACCTGATATTGATGCTTATATCCGTGATAAAAATACTGCCCTGCTCTTGCAGTCAGGGGAAGAGGCACTGCAAAGAACAATTAACGGTAATGGCATATACTATCAAGTTATGGACAATGAAGGTAATTTACTGTACGGAACGAGCCATGAAAAAATCTTTAATGATAAATCCGAGCTTTATAGCCGGCTAAATACTACTATTAAGAAGCAGAATTACTATATACACACTGTTCCCATTATTGATGATAATGGAAAGGTTTTAGGTGCGGTCGCTCTCCTATACCAGTTGAAAATTTCATATGTGGGAGTCCGTGGCTGGTGGGTGATTGCCGTTCTAATCGTTGCCTTAATTTCTCCTTTTCTCTACATCATTGGCTTTACTATGTTGTTTTCGAGGATTTTCGTAAACAATATAAATAGGCCATTGCAATTATTGATGGATGCCTCCCGGAAAATTAAAGAAAAAGACTTGGATTTTGAAATTGACTATCATTCCGACAATGAGCTTGGCAAACTTTGCGTTGCTTTTTCCGAAATGAAAGATGAATTAAAAAAATCATTATCCGCACAATGGAAAATGGAACAGGAACGAGTGGAGATGGTTGAAGCACTGGCTCATGATTTAAAAGCTCCACTGTCTATTATAAGGGGATATTCTGAAGCGTTGATTGATACCAATATTGACAGCGGTGAAAAATTGAGTAAGTATCTTAAGATCATAAAAGGTAATGCAGAAAAATGCTCCAATCTCGTGCAGCAAATGCAATATACCATGGATTTGGAAAGAGCCGATGTGCAATTGCAGCTTGTTCCTGTCAAATTATCTGAATTTCTTGAACAAAAGGTACATCAATACGAATTACAGGCAAAGCAAAAGGGAATTACCATTACATTAAATGTGCAAGGTGAAACCAAAACATCAATTTTCATTGATAAAGATAAGCTTGAACGTATTCTTGATAATATCGTATCCAACAGTCTCCAATACACTCCAACAGGCGGCAGGATTGACATATCTGTAAAAGCTGAAAAGGAAAACATATTTTACGAAATATGCGACTCCGGCAGTGGTTTCAGCAAAAAAGATTTGGAAAAGGCTTTTGATAAATTCTATCGGGGGGATGAAGCTCGTAGAAGCAAAGACGGACATTCCGGCTTGGGACTTTTTATCGTCAAGCAGTTATTAGAGCAGCTTGATGGGTCAATTAAGTTAAGCAATACGGAGTCTGGTGGGGCCTGTGTGACATTCCAGCATAAAGTGTTTAGTAATAATTTTTAATAGTGTAGTTCGATGTGTCAAAAAAACAGTGGTATAATATACCTAACAAGAGCATGAACGTGCTGATGAGATAGGATAGATGTAAAACCAATATCTCGAAATATTGTTTAATCAACTGTTACTCTTTCCGACTCTCGAAAAAGTCTTTTAGAACTATTCTAAGTGTGATAGAATAGATATCGGTGATTGCTGACAAAACAGGAGTTATTTATCGGTTTTTCGAAGCTGTGTTGTCAGCTTGGAACAATAATTTCAATAGGAGAGGCAAGCAATAAATGGAAAAAGCAAAGGTTTATTTTACAGATTTTCGTACAGTGCCTTTCGGAGATGGACTGCCTACAAAACTTAAGAAACTCATAAAAAAAGCCGGTATCGGTCAGATAGATATGGATGGCAAGTTCGTTGCTATCAAGATGAATTTTGGTGAGCTGGGAAATATCAGCTACCTTCGTCCTAATTATGCTAAGGCTGTGGTTGATGTTGTAAAGGAGCTGGGCGGTAAGCCTTTTTTGACCGACTGCAATACTCTGTATCCTGGAAAGCGAAAAAATGCCCTTGAGCATTTGGAGTGTGCATGGGAAAACGGCTTTACACCGTTGACGGTAGGATGTCCTATTCTGATCGGGGATGGACTAAAAGGCACTGATGATATCGCGGTACCTGTAAAGGGAGGACAATATGTAAAGGAAGCCAAAATCGGCCGTGCTATTATGGATGCGGACGTGTTTATCAGTCTGACTCATTTCAAAGGGCATGAGCTGACTGGTTTTGGCGGAGCAATCAAAAACATAGGCATGGGCTGCGGCTCCCGCGCAGGAAAAAAGGAACAGCACAGTAATGGCAAGGCGAATATCGATCAGCGTTTGTGCCGGGGCTGCCGCAAGTGTCAGAGCGAGTGTGCCAACAGTGCTTTAGAATTTGATACAGTACATAAAAAGATGACGGTCAATAGGGAAAATTGCGTGGGCTGTGGCCGTTGCATTGGTTCGTGTAATTTTGATGCTATCTCATTCGATAACGATGCTGCCGTCGAGCAGTTAAACTGTCGTATGGCAGAATACGCCAAGGCTGTGGTGGACGGCCGTCCTTGCTTCCATATTTCCCTGGTAGTGGATGTGTCACCCTACTGCGACTGCCATGGAGAAAATGACGTGCCTATTTTGCCTGATTTGGGTATGTTTGCATCCTTTGACCCGTTGGCATTGGATCAAGCTTGTGCAGACGCCTGTTTGAAAGCTACACCACTTCCGGGAAGCCATCTAACCGACAATATGTCTAAGCCAGACTTTGTTGACCATCATGACCACTTCATCAACTCCACGCCAGAATCCGAATGGCGTTCCTGTTTGGAGCACGCGGAGAGAATCGGTTTGGGTACGCGGGACTATGAACTGATTGTAGTTAAATAAACTGGGAGCCAAATAAAAAATACATAGGATTTTATACCAGATACGAAGATTGAGATTACCTCAAAGCGGGCGACGCGCGAAAAGCTGATAGCCTGCTTTTCGGCTCAGGCGCAGAAAGCCGGCGGCAGCCGCTTTACCATTCCGTTTTAGCTCAGAAGCGGCGGCGTGATTGGCTTTCATAAAAATCAGTTTGAGCTGCCGTAAAAGGCTTAATACGAAAAATTAGCGCCCTGCTTATAGCGCAAAGCAGGGCGCTTATTGTATATGGAGGTTCAGTAACTTGCTAAGTTTTAAAAAACTTAAGTATTAGAAAAACAGGCATTAACCTTTTACAGCTCCGACTACGATACTTGACTGTACTTGGTCGCTCAAGAAGAAGTAAATTATGAGGGTAGGTATTGTTGCGATAACCATTCCGGCACCGATAACGCCCCAGTTTGTTGAGAACTCGCCGGCGAATGAATAGATACCTACCGGCAGCGTGCGGTAATGTGCGCTGTTGACAAAGGTATTCGCGAACATAAGCTCATTCCATGTACCCAAAAAAGTGAATATTGAAACAGTAGCGATTGCGGGCTTGACGATGGGAAGAATGATTCTGAAAAACACCTGATAGATGTTGCAGCCGTCCATGAACGCCGCTTCTTCAATATCTCTCGGTATCGAGGTATAAAATCCGCAGAGGATCATTATGCTCATAGGAATTGCAAACGTTATGTAGGGAATAAGCAGCGCCCAATATGTGTTCAAAAGTTTTAAGTGATTAAGCACTAAGAACAGCGGGAGGAGAACCGCCTGCAGAGGAATCATTATGCCAAGTGCGAAAAAAGTGTAGGAAAAGCCGTTAAGTTTCCAGTTCAGCCTTGCAATTGCGTAAGCCGACATAGAGCTTAGCAAACCTGCGACAACGATAGTGACCGTGACGTAAAACACGCTGTTTATGAAGTAGTTTAAAAGTCCGCCGGAAAAGAGCGCCTGAGTGTAGTTACTCCATCTAAAAGCCTTAGGCAAGCCGAGCGGGTTTGTGCTGAAAATCTCGGCGTTGCTTTTCAGTGAAAACTCAATAAGCCAAAACAGCGGGAATATCTGAATCAGCGCAATTATAAATAGAACGATAATTAAGATGACCTGAGAGGGTTTTGTTTTTTTCTTCATTGCGAACCACCCCTTATACCGCCGAAACTTCAGCTTCCGATTTTTTAAACAGCAGCTGAATTATCAAAGTGGCAATTAAGCATTCGATAACGATAAAGACTGCCTGTGCGCTGCCGTATCCATAAGCGCCCGCGCTGAAGAGGTTTGTGTACATGACCGTTGACGGAAGCTCTGACGAATGGAACGGGCCGCCGTTGGTCATCGCGAAGACAAGGTCGAACGACTTGAACGAACCTGTCATCGCAAAGATGATGCAGACCTTAATAACAGGGGAAAGCAGCGGGATTGTAATCCTTGTTGTCATCTGCCACTTATTTGCACCGTCGATTTTTGCGGCCTCGTGTATCTCGTCAGGTATTGCCTTAAGCCCGGAGTACATGATGAGTATATATTGGCCGATGTACTGCCATATTGCAGGAATAACGGTGCAGGTAAAGGCGGTGTTTGTGTTGGCTAACCACGGCTGTGCGTACTGCCCGAGCCCGACGGCTCTAAGGAGTGCATTCACAAGGCCGTAGTTTGAGTCAAATATCCTAAGCCATAGCTGGGCAATAACCATACTCGAGAGGATTACCGGAATGAAATAGACCATTCTGAAGAACTTTTCAAATCTTACGCCGCTAGACAATATAAGCGCGAGGATAAACGCAATGGGGAGCTGGATGAAAACAGACGCCCCCGCCAGAATCAAGGAGTTAGTTATCGAATGTCTGAAGATTTCATCGGAGAACAGCAGCTTTTTGTAGTTCTGAAGTCCTATAAACTGCATGGCGCCGATGCCGCTCCATTTGAAAAGGCCCAGATAAGCGCTGACAAAAATGGGTATAACGATAATCAGCGTATAAAAAAGCAGTGATGGCAAGATAAAAACAGATATTGAGCGTTTTTTATACATTAGTTTGTTCAATAAAATCACCCTGATTTATAATGAGAAGCTATCACCTTTAAAATGATAGCTTCTCATAATATTACTCATTATATATTTGTTTGAGAGTTATTCCCAAGAAGCATTCTCATTCTTAACAAAATCCTCAGGAGTAATCTTGTTGACGAACAGTGCCAAAACGTCTTGCTGATGGGCGTTTGTCTTTGCGCTGTCAAGGAAGGTATCCCAAGCGAGAGTGCTTACTTTGCACTTAGATGTCATATCGGCAATCTGCTTCCAAATGTCATTCCAGTTGCTTGTATCAACGTCGTCTTTCCAACCGTCAAAGCCGAGGCTGTCCTGAGCAACATATTTGCCCATCGTGCGGTTTATGTATTTCATGAATTCATAAGCTTCTTTCGGATGCTTTGTGTTGCTGTTGATAAGGAATGACTCTGTGAAACCGCCGCAGAAGTTTGTCTCGTCGCCTTTGCCGCCGTTTACGAGCGGAACGGGCAGCGCGTCGACTTTGCCTTTAACCGTTGAGTCATCCGCGTAGCAGTTGCCGGCGAACCAGCTGCCCTGAATTCTCATAGCAGCCTTGCCTGTTGTGAAGATAGTGTCAGCGTCGGTGGAACCGGTACCGTCAAGAATTTTTCGCAAATTCATAACCCGCTTGGTAGTCATCACCTAGCCAGCAGTTACCTGTGAATCAGTCATGACATCCAGGGCCTCAAGATGTATCATGCTCATATAGCGCTTGGTA
>NZ_JBAIZF010000013.1:0-8417 GCF_036762875.1 [Clostridium] cellulosi
TAGAATATAGCCGGTGCCTATGACGATGAGGACCCACCCGTTCCCATTCCGAACACGGAAGTTAAGCTCATCAGTGCCGAAGATACTTGGCGGGCGACCGCCTGGGAAAATAGGTCGGTGCCGGCACTAATTTTAAAAGCAAGCTGTCTCCAGCTTGCTTTTTTTGTTTCGCAAAGTATGAATTAGGCACTGCTCTTGCCATTATAAAGCGCCGCAGCTATCTTGTTATACTGTATACAGATAAAAAATTGAATTACAAATTAGCGTCCTATTACTGAAAAAGCAAGGACTCATTCTTCGAGCTTTTTTCTTTTTCCCTCTCCAAAGCTCTAATGACGTATTGGGAAGTGACATCCCGCGGCAATCTTTTGTCCATGCTCAACTTTTGTATATATCGGTGAGCCTGGGGCTCTGTCCAGTGTTTTTGCTGAACGAGCATAAGCTTTGCCTTTTCAAATATGCCGCCCTTGCCACTGCCAACCTTTAAGATAAGCTTTATGGCTTGTATAAGAGCGTCTTTTGTCAAGGGCTTTGAAAGTATTGTTACGCCTGTTCCGTCAAGTAACTCATGGGTATCAGCAAGGGCTGCGCGGTCGACAATTATTACAATCCGCTCAACCCCGTTGCTGGACAGTCCTAAAGCCAAATCTGTGGCGGTTTCATCATGCAGCCGTCCGGCTATTAGAACCGCCGCAAATTCAGTAAGACTGGTAAGGCGGCGGGCCTGGGCGCCTGAATCGGCGATGGTATGTAACCCTGGCAGTACTGAAGCCAATATTGTCGTAAGCTGTTTTGCAAGCTTCTGCTGGCTGCAAACCACGAGCACGCCGTCGCCCAAAAATATCACTCCTCAAGAACCGGTTTATAAAAATCAATAGATACTGAGGTAACGCTCAAGTTCCCACTCGTTAACCTGACGGCAGTATTCTTCCCATTCAGCCCTTTTTATGCTAAGGTATCTGCTGAAAGTATATCTGCCGAGGGTATTTTTTATAAGTTCGTCCGCTTCAAAGGCTTTCAGGGCGTCGCCGAGGGATTCTGGCAGGCGCTTGACTCCCAATTCCTTCATACGTTCGGCACTCATATTCATCGGATTTTCTGTAATTTCTGCGGGCGGTTCAATGCCTTCCCTTATGCCTTCGAGTCCGGCCTCGAGCAGAACAGACAGGGCAAGATATGGATTGCAGGCTGCATCGGGGCTTAAAAGTTCCAATTTCGCGCTGCCGTCGCGCACTATTGGAATGCGGATAAGCGGACCGCAGATATTGCGGGACCATGTGGTATAGCTTGGCGCTTCGTTGCCCGGGATAAGCCTTTTATATGAGTTTACAAGGGGGTTAGTCAAGGCGGTGATGCCGTTTATGTGTTTGAAGATTCCACCGATAAAGTGACGGGCTTCTTTAGAGATGCCGATAGGGTCGGTATTATCAGCAAATACATTTTGACCGTTTTTAAAGAGCTGCATATTGATGTGCATGCCGCTGCCAGCCTCGTTGCTCAAGGGCTTTGGCATAAAAGTAGCGTGGAGGCCATGCTTCTGGGCTATAATTTTGACTACCATTTTAAACGTCATAATGTTGTCGGCCGTTTTTAGAGCCTCGTCGTGGCGGAAATCAATTTCATGCTGTCCTGCTGCGGCCTCGTGGTGGCTTGCATCGATAATGAAGCCCATTTCCTCGAGAACAAGGCACATCTCGCGGCGCGCGTCTTCTCCAAGGTCAATAGGTGCCAGGTCAAAGTAGCTTGCCGTATCATGCGTTTGGGTTGTCGGCAGGCCACGATCGTCTGTATGGAACAGGAAAAATTCACATTCCGGACCGACATCGAAAGTGTAACCCTCTTTGGCGGCTTTTGCGAGCGTCTTTTTGAGTATATATCTCGGGTCGCCGTCAAATGGCCTTCCGTCCGGCAGGAAAACATCGCTTATAAAGCGCGCGACTTTGCCTTGCTGAGACCTCCAAGGTATAATGTTCAGCGTCGATAGATCTGGAATTAAGAGCATATCCGATTCTCCGACTCTTGCAAACCCTTCGATGGAAGACCCGTCGAAAATTGTGCCATCCAAAGCGTTTTCAATGTTACTTTCGTTGATGGCGATATTTTTCATTATGCCGCCGATATCGGTGAATTGAAACCTTATGAATTTCACGTTGTTGTCTTCTACAAAACGCAAAACGTCCTCACGTTCCACGAAAAATCCCCCTTTATTTATGCAGCTTTAATTTGACAAATGGGTATCATCAATTTAATGTTATAACAGTATCATAGATTATTTTGTAACATAAATCAATAAAACGCCGGAACTTTGCCAGCAAAAACAATGCGGAGGGTATTTTTGCGCTCATGCTTGTTGATTATTATTTGGCAATAGGCTTTTACATATTAAGCGATTTGAGTTAAAATTAAAAGGTATTTAATATAGGAAGAATATAAATGCAGATATGTAAAAGGTGATTTTTAAATGAAAATAGGAAACGTTGATATAAAAGGATACGCGGCGCTTGCCCCTATGGCTGGGGTTGCCGATACAGCATTCAGGACAATTTGCCGGCAATTCGGTGCATGCTATGTAGTCGGTGAAATGGCCAGCGCGAAAGGGCTCTGTATGTCGGATAGAAAAACTGCCCGGTTGCTGAGCGTAACTGACGCAGAGCGGCCGATGGCTATACAGCTTTTCGGCAATGACCCAGAGGTCATGGCGGCCGCTGCGGTTAAATCGGAAGAATACGGCCCTGACATAATTGACATCAACATGGGTTGCCCCGCGCCAAAGATAGTGTCGAATGGGGGAGGCAGCGCACTTCTCAAGGACCCGCTGCTCGCCGGAAAAATCATTGAGAGCGTAGTCCGGGCGGTAAAGGTTCCGGTTACGGTGAAGATCCGCAAAGGTTGGGATGACGCACATGTAAACGCCGTCGAGATGGCGCATATAGCGGAGGAATCGGGTGCTGCGGCAATAACAATACACGGGCGGACGCGCGAACAGATGTATCGGCCTTATGCTGACCTTGAAATCATCAGGAAAGTCAAAGAGGCGGTCAAAATCCCAGTGATAGGCAACGGTGACGTGACAAGTCCAGAGTCGGCGAAAAAGATGTATGACGAGACCGGGGTTGACCTTGTGATGGTGGGGCGCGGCGCTCTCGGCGCACCGTGGATTTTCCGCCAGATAGAAGAATACCTTTCAACCGGAAAGGTGGAAACCAATCCTGATGTTAAAGAGCGCATGCGGGTTATGGTCGAGCATATAAAGCTGCTTTGCAGCGTGATGGGAGAGTATCCGGGCATTCGTGAGGCGCGCAAACATGCGGCGTGGTACATGAAAGGGCTTGATGGTGCGGCGTCGCTGAGAGAAAAAGCGGGAAGGCTCGCACATATCGAGGACATCGAGCGGCTTGCAGAAGAAGCGATACGGCTGAATACGTGATTATTTAGATTTCACAAAATACTGCGGTGGTACCTTGCCAATAAAACAGGCGGCGGCTGTTTCTACAGCCGCCGCTTTTTTGTGATTATAATATAAAGTAAATTATCAGCCATAAAGCAGTTCACTGATTATAGAGTTGCTGACAAGAAAACCTTTTCTCGTCAGAGCAAGCCGCCCATGCCCATTTTGTATCAGCCCATCTTTTACGAGCAACGATATTTTCTGCGTATCAAAGCAGGAAAAGTCTTTTCCGTAACGCTTTTTCAATTCAGTTTCATTGATTCCATCCCGCAGCCGCAGCCGCAGCATGACATATTCCTCGAATGTCCCGCCGGTGCCGTCGTCCTGCGGGCCTGCACCAATAATATAGTCCTCTAAGCTGCGGGTGTAATAAAAGCGCTTTCCATTGAAAAAGGAATGAGCCGCAGGGCCAAACCCCAGATACTCGCCGCAGTCCCAGTACCTAAGATTGTGTTTTGATTCAAAGCCTTTATTGGCAAAATTCGATATCTCATACTGTAAAAAGCCTTTGGATTCGAGCAGCTCGCAGGCCGTGAGATAAATGTCCGCCTGTGTATCTTCATCAGGCAGGTTAAGCGAATCCTTGATGTCAGAAAAGCGTGTCCCGGGCTCAATTTTAAGGAGATACGCCGAAATATGCCGCGGTGAAAGCGAGGCGGCAAAATCGACAGACTCTTTAAGGCTTTCTTTCGTTTGGTTTGGCACACATAGCATAAGGTCAAGAGAGATATTGTCAAAGCCCGCCCGGTGGGCATTTTCAACCGCCGCCGCAACGTCTTTTCGCCTGTGGCGCCGTCCGAGCGCGGCAAGTTCGCTGTCCTGCGCCGACTGCATACCGAGGGACAGGCGGTTAAAACCGGCGCTGCGCAGCACGTTGAGCAGGTCAAAGTCAATACCCGCCGGATTTGCCTCGAAAGTAACCTCCGCATTATCAGCCACATGAAAATATTTTTTCACACAAAGAAACAGGCGGGCCAGGTCTTCTTTAAGCAAAGAAGGCGTCCCGCCGCCAAAATATACGGTATCGGCAATCCTGCCTTTTGCAGAGACCGACCATTTTTTTAAGTCCCGCTCCACCGCTTTTATATATCTCTCTTTTAATTCTTCAGTTAAGGTTAAAGAATAGAAATCACAGTACGGGCATTTGCCGTTTTCGCAAAATGGCACATGAATATAGATTCCGACTGTATTAGCCGGTGAGCTTCCGCGCATTTTATTCACCTGATTTCATCCGCGCGCTATATGATTATATAAGTAATTGTCCGAAATCTGCCGCCGGTATTGGCCGCGGCTTGCCTCAGTACAAGCTGAATACTACCGTCCGCAAGGTGAAAGGTTGAAATTATAACAAACCTACCCCTCGGCTTTGCCTGGCGCGAGCCGGCCGCGGCGCAGCCGGTTAGTCGAGTTTGAGTACGGACATAAAGGCTTCTTGGGGAACTTCAACGGTTCCGAGCTGGCGCATCCGCTTTTTGCCTTCTTTTTGCTTTTCGAGCAGCTTCTTTTTACGGGTGATATCGCCGCCGTAGCACTTGGCGAGAACGTCCTTGCGCAATGCCTTGACGGTTTCGCGGGCGATGATTTTACCGCCTATTGCTGCCTGAATAGGCACTTCAAAAAGCTGGCGCGGGATATTGTCGCGGAGTTTTTCGGCGATTCTGCGCCCTCTTGCATATGCCTTGTCAGCATGCACAATAAAGGAAAGGGCGTCCACAACTTCCCCGTTTAAGAGGATATCGAGTTTTACAAGCTTTGAGGGCCGGTATCCCAGTATTTCGTAATCGAAGGAAGCGTATCCCCGCGTGCGGGACTTTAGCGCGTCGAAAAAGTCGTAGATAACTTCATTAAGCGGCAGTTCATAATTCATATCCACACGGGTTGACTCGATGTAGGTCATACCTTTGTAGATTCCGCGCCGCTCCTGACATAACTCCATAATGTTGCCGACATATTCGGCAGGGGTTAAGATATGCGCACTGATAAACGGCTCTTCTGCACTTGCAATTTTGTCCGCCGACGGATAGTTGGTCGGGTTATCAATATACTGGACCTCGCCGTTTGTGAGCGTTATCCGGTAGGATACGCTTGGCGCGGTCGTAATAAGGTCTAAGTTGAATTCCCGTTCAAGACGTTCCTGAATGACCTCCATATGTAGAAGCCCTAAGAAGCCGCAACGGAATCCAAATCCGAGGGCAACGGATGTTTCCGGCTCGAAGGAGAGAGAGGCGTCGTTTAATTGGAGTTTTGCCAAAGCGTCGCGCAAATCCTCATAATGTGAGCCGTCAGCAGGATAAATACCGCAGTAAACCATCGGGTTTACCTTTTTGTATCCGGGCAAAGGCTCAGTTGCTCCGCCTTCAGCCAGAGTTACAGTATCGCCGACACGTGTATCCGCAACATTCTTAATGCTTGCCGTAAAATATCCGACTTCCCCGGCTTTTAACTCATCTGCTGGCTCAAGGCATGTAGGACGCATATAACCTGCCTCAACAACGTCAAATTCTGCTCCCGTAGACATCATCTTTATGCGGTCGCCGGGGCGGATTTTGCCGTCCATTACGCGGATGTATACTATAACGCCTTTATAGCTGTCATAGTAAGAGTCGAATATCAAGGCCTTGAGCGGTTTGTTTTCATCGCCGCTCGGGGCGGGGATACCTTTGACGATAAGTTCTGGTACGGCTTCAATATTTATACCATTCTTTGCGGAAATAAGCGGGGCGTTTGATGCATCAATGCCGATTACATCCTCGATCTCCTTTTTGACACGCTCAGGGTCAGCGGCTGGCAGGTCAATCTTGTTGATAACAGGCAAAACCTCAAGGCCGTGGTCAACCGCAAGATAAGTATTAGCCAACGTCTGCGCTTCAATGCCCTGTGACGCGTCGACTACAAGAATAGCCCCCTCGCATGCCGCGAGAGAACGGGACACCTCGTAGTTAAAATCGACGTGGCCCGGCGTATCAATCAGGTTGAACTCATACTCCTCGCCGTTCTTGGCGGTATAATTAAGTTTTATAGCGCGGGCCTTTATTGTTATCCCGCGTTCGCGCTCAAGTTCCATATTATCAAGCAGTTGCTCTTCCATTTCACGCTGGGGAACTGCTCTGGTCATTTCAATAATTCGGTCGGCAAGAGTAGACTTGCCATGGTCAATATGTGCTATTATGCAAAAATTGCGAATGTGATCCTGTTGCAAATATCTCACCTCAAGTGGGAATATAAGGCCTTTTCCGGTTTTTAAACATATATATTATATCATAAACCGCGAAGTTAGCAATGCAGGCATCTTTAGCTGCTCTATTGCTATTCAGCCTGATTTAATGGGATCATAGTATTTCAGAAGTTCAAATTCCGAGGCTTTTATTCCTTCTTTGAGGACATCAAAGAAATAAAACGGTTCAGGCTCGCTCTCCAGTTTTATAGTTTTTAGCCTTTCTATCACAGAATGAGCAGCGGCGATGCTGTTTTTATCGACAGAAAAACGCTTTCCGACAACAGATACTTCGTACCTCGTGCTTGTGGCTGAAATTGAAAAAGCCTGCACGTCCATGCCGAAACCGACATGCATTGAATTCTTGTTTACGATATAAAGCCCTATTATGGACAATAGAAAAAATGCGGTGATAAAAAAAGACGCGAAAAAATAAGCCGCCCGGCTTTTAGGCGGTGCCTCATAGTATTTTACTCTTGTTTTTTTTCTTTGTTTAAAGGGCCTGGTGCTCATAAAAACCTCGATCTGCGATTATTTTATGACAAGGCGCGGCGCAGTCACTGTCCGGCCTTTTGTTTTCAGGATTAGTTTAAACATTGGTTTAGCTGACAAGTTTGTTGATATCCTCGACGGATACCCCGGGGTGCAGCGCGCGGTTTATCGCAAGCGCCGCAAGGGATGCAGCATGCTCAACGATAAGGTCGATCATACGCGGTGTTACAAAAAGCGATACGCCGTCCGGGTCTATCGACGCCCTTATCCGTTCCTCATCCTTGGGAGGCGTTTCGATACCCGCACCCTCAAGCACGTCTATGGCAAGCGTCGCTGCGTCGACGACCGTGGGCACGCCGATTGAGATAACCGGAACACCAAGGGTTTCCTGATTTATTGCAAAACGCATATTGCCGATTCCGGAGCCCGGGTTGATACCGGTGTCGGCGATTTGGATAGTGTTGCCAAGTCTTGAGGTTCTTCGTGAGGCCAGTGCGTCGACGGCAATCACCGCTGCGGGGTGAATACGCTCCACTATCGCCTTGATGATTTCACCTGTTTCGACGCCCGTTTGACCCAGTACCCCCGGTGCTATGGCGGCGACAGCCCGCAGGCTTTCAAGCCCCTCGATTTTTGTAAGTTCACCGGCGATGTGCCGGGTTACCAGTATGTTTTTGACACAGCGGGGGCCAAGTGCATCCGGGGTCATGCCAGCGTTGCCCAGCCCGGCCACAAGCACAAGGCCGTTTCCAGCTTTCTTTAAGATTTCCTTTATTTCATCCGCCACAGCTTCAACCGCCTCGTTGTATTCGTCGCCCCCAACATTGTCAAGCTTGCCTGTTTCAACGGTGACATATGTTCCCACAGGTTTTCCAATAGCCTGTTCGCCGCGCTCGTCAATGACTTTTACCCTTGATACGTTGATTCCGCCGCGGCTGAATTTCTCGACAACAACTCCGTCCGGTTTGCCCGAACGCGCTGCACTTTCATGTGCTTCAAGCGCCAAGTCCGTTCTAATTAAAGACATAATCTGCCCTCCAGCGTCATAAAACATTTTTCTGCAGTTGTAGCCATGGATATTATACCCGCATATGGAATTTTTACTCTGATTTTAAATAGACGACTTTTTTGAAAAATGTAGGTTTGTCAAAGATATGTTACACCGAGGGACAAAAAATCATGCAGTACCTTTTTAGGTGACTGCCATTTAAGCGGACGCATAGGAAAAGCATTATATTTACGGTTATGAACAGCCAGTTGAGC